>JABWCH010000256.1 GCA_013359215.1 Candidatus Brocadiia bacterium
ATCTTAATCCTTATCGTAATCTTAATCGTAATCGTTATCTTCATCTTAATCATTCTCTTTATCCCTATCCTCTATGATCATTGATAAAGATTAAGATTACGATTACGATTACGATTACAATTAAGATAACGATTAAGATTAAGACAAAACTATAATTTCCTATACAGCTAGTTAGCCTTACGATTTTGCAAAGCCTGGTGTTTCAGAAAGATGGTATTTGTCCTTATGCTGAACAAGAATCAGAATAGTACCTACTATAAATAAAACACTTCCTGAAATCAATATAAAGTAGGGCATATTTTCTGGCATATTCAGGTGCGTTGTAATTCCCAGGACTCTGGAAGTTATGCCAGGAACAAGAAGCAATTCATCGTTGAGAACAGAAAGTGTTTTTTCCATTCCTATATAGCAGAATACCATTCCACAGGCACAGACTATGCTTCCTATCAATAAGCATAGTCTTGATAAAATACCTGAGAAAGAGAAATATCTGTTTTTTAAAGTAAATAAAATATATAAATGCCAAAATAATATTATAGAAAGAACTATGCATAGAAAAATGCGGAAAATATCGCTTGTCCAAAAATTGTACCATAGATAGAAAGGCCCACGGATAGAGAGAATTGATAAAACAAGCGCAACGCTTGCCAGAACAGGAAGTAAAATTTTATGGAATGGAGAGCTACTTCTAAAAAAGAAATACAAACCTGCTAAATAAAAAGATGCCAGAATTCCCAGACTCATTGTAAAAACAGGCGCAGCAAAAGAGCTAAAGATTCCTAAAAAAATGAATATAAAAATGGTCGCCATACCCAGGGACAGTAAAGCGGATTCTGTTTTATAATAGATGAACAGAAGGATCAATAGCAGCAAAAGACGGGAAGACCATATCATCAGGCTAGACATTGATGCTTGTTTTATACATTCATCGCTCATTTCAAAATTGTATGCAGGAAAATCCAGGTTGTGCTGATGCCTTTGGTAATGGGATTTTTGTACAAGCGTGTAATTCATTTGAGCTGCGTTCCATTTAGCGAGGGATTCAGAGTCTCCTTCGTCAATCCAGCGATAGAAGTATAAAAGAAATTCCTTATGGTATGCCAAAGTTTCTAAGAGGCTTTCCTGGTATTCCAGAGATTTCTTGAGCAATGGTAGCCATTCCTTGCCTTGAGTGATTTCAGGCTCTACAGAAGCCAAAATTTTTTTCATTTCCCTGGTTTGCTCCACAGGGGAAAAGGCTTCCCTGATTGCTTCTGGCAGTTCTTTTTTTGCTACGAAATAAATATGGCTGCCAATAGATGTGGAAGACTCCAGAAAATCCCAATAGCAATAAATCACAGGAGGAACTTCCAGACCCATCCCTGTAACATATTTTTTAGCAAAGGCAGGAATGGTAAGCCCTGAAGCCAATGTTTCATGCGACATCAAAAGCAATTGGGTCATTTTTTGCACTACCTGGGAGTTCTTGCCAAAGGTATTTTTGACCCAGTCTTCTGTATATTCCTTGAGTGTACAGCCAGGGTCGGCTGCTATCCTTGCTGTAGCATAGACATTGGCATCCGTCCATAACCATAACCCATGAAAAGGATATGTCATCATGGGCCCTTGCCTCAAAGGCCCCCCGCTTTGTGACCATACCCATGCACCATAGATATTTTTATTGGCTTTCAAAAAATTGGCAAGAGCGTAATGATGCAACGGTGCAATATAATTGGGAGTCACATTGAAAGCTTCAAACTCTCTTCTTGCCTGGAATTCTATGATGCGTTTATGCTTTCCTGTAAGCAATGTCGGATTCAGGGGAAGATGACTCCAGTAATCCCCCTTGCAAAATTTTGTAGATACAATGAGCCACTCAGAATGCAAATCGCCTAGCACCTTTTCATAAACATGAGGGTTTGTGTGCATGTGTCCTATTTCACCCACACCTACAGACCATGTGCGAAAGATGATGTACCGCTGGCGACTCTCTGCAACTTGTAGGAAAGAACGTAGCATTTTTTTTACAGAGCTTGCAGTGCGAACCAAAAGCTCGCTTCCATAATCATATCCTGGGCGATTGTAGACAGCACCAGCTTCTCCAATGCGGATGATGATTCCCTTGACTTGTGGAAAATAATCAAACGCTTCTTCCAGTCCTCTTTGGTAAACCTGCCAGAATTCTTCTCTTTCTACATCCATGCCACCCAAATGTTTTTTAAAGTACAGCTTCAAGGCTGAATTGATGGCGACCATATCTGTATACAAAATGCACTGCATTCCCTTTTGAGAAGCATAATCGAAAAAACGCTTGTAAAAATGGCGTAAAACAGCATGACGCTTTGGATATAAACTATCCTGCGAATAAATCTCATAGCCTTTAAAATCTATAAATTCTAAAAAACCTGGAATCTCAATCGCATTGAAACCAAGATCGCTCATTCTGTCAATATAATGGCAAAAATCCTGATACACATTGTCAAAAGCAATCGGGTTGATGAATGGCTCTTCCTTCAAAAAAACTTTCTCAAACCTTCTGATATTATGAGAATAGTCTTTCCCCCAGTTTGCCTTATCTACATCAATTCCCACTCCCCCCATGTCTACCATTCGGAACGCCAGAGCAGGGTATCTTTTGCCGATTTCCTGTTCGGAAAGTTTTGGTAACTTTTTTTCCGATATTTTAATCGCCAAAAAAGCATTTAGCATCCTGGCCAGACAAAGTCCTATCGTTGTTGCTAGAAAAAATACTATGATAATAGTGCATTTTTTTTTCATTTTATCCGCCTTTTTCTTAAAATAATTCCTTTAAAGAATAGAAGTTACGATGGTATTCTCTGCTCTTTGATTATTCTTCATAAACCACTAGCTTTGCCCGCTAGCCAAAACAAAGCGTTATATTCGCGATGAGACTATGTTCTCCATTATTCAGAATTTCAAGTGTGTTTGAGGAACAAGAGTTGAGTGGGGTGTCTGTATCAGAGGTACACCAATCCTGAGACTACACGAATTGGGATAGACGTGTAAGGACGAAATTTGGCTCGGCCAGAATCTCATGAAATTTTTTTTCTTCCTGATGAATCTGGTCGAATCTGTTCCGAAAATAGCATATTTTCTCCTAATTTTATCCACCTTGTATTGACTTTTTATACATTTTTTGACTATATTCAGCAGCTTCTAAGATAAGAATTGGAATTTTTATTTTACCCCCCAGAATGCCCATAATCTATTTGCCAAGTTTTAATGTGCGCTCGTTCATAGAACAGGAAACAATCCTATGCAAAAAATCACTAAAAAAATGGCTAAAAAAAGAATTGTTCCACATTCTATCCCTTGCTGTAAGCAAGCTTCTTTCGGTTTTTGAGGATTATAATAGACTTTCACTGCTTTCATAAGAGGATATCGCTGAATTCTATTTTTTGCAGTACTTTGTGAACTTTCTTGGAATGTAAATCTCAAAGGAACCCCAATTTGTATGATGTTGTTGGTATACTTTTTCCCATCCACTTCATATTCATAAATTATGTGTTCCGTCTCATCATGATCTACATAATCTTCTGTAATAGAAGATGCTATAACTAGGCCGTTGCAGGATTTCCAACTCCATGTTTTATTTGCTTTCCAAATGCACAAAATGCCATAAGCTATACCTGCCATACCGATCCAAAATGCTGCTTGTATCATGTTTTTCCTTTATAAACACGTGCCGTTCGCTAAGTTGATAACGAGTTATCAAAATTACGACTTGTGTTATCTGTGAGACTCTGCGCTTAAATCTTATGGGAAAGTTATTGAATTCTCATCGCTTATTTATTATAGCCAGATAGAAGCTAGTTGCAAAATAAAGCCTATAAATACCAAAACTATGCCACAGAAAATAGTAAAACGTCTGAAACCAAACATTTGATTTTTTCGTAGCTCACTCGAATAGCATAACAAGGCAACATGGCGAAAGCTGGGGTACTTGAACCAAAAATTTTGTATCAATTCATATTCTTCTGAATCTTTGGTTTTAGATGCTAGTTCATTGATCACTTTGTTATATTCGCAGCTATCGAGTGCAGTGATACTGTCTTTTTCAACTTTGAAATAGCGAGAAAACTCCAATTCAGGCAGCATACGGGCAATTTGCAGGACTTTTTGAAGACCATCACTTTCTTTTTGCGTTGCTACCTCATTTAAAATTTCGGCAAAGGATTGCCCTTTTTCCATATCGAGAAGTGCTCTTTCCACCTTTAAGGAAGACATGAGTTCATAAGTGAAGAGGGCAAAGCCTAAAACATCTGCAACCAGGCCGCAAGCACTCACAATATCAGCTATCAAATTATTTCTCCTTACATATTTCATCAAGCAATGAGGCATAATCGGGTATGACTTCCAGTGCGTGATCCTTAATAAAAAAACGTTCGTGGGTGGAATATAGATGATCTATTTTTTCTAAAAGATACTGTATTTTTTGTATATATTGCTCTAATCTTACGCTATGTTCTGGGGTTTTCGGAAGCCCATACCTAAGAGATAGTTCCAGGAAATAGTCGGCTTCTCGATTTTGATTGGTATAGAAAGCAGAGCAATAAGCATGGTAAAATTTTAAATCAATTTCTGTTTTTTGAATAATGGATGGCAAAAGACTACGCAATTTATTCTGCCCTTGATTTTTAAGAAGGTGACGATATTTTAGATAGAGAGGGTGAAAATCAAAAGGAAAATTTTTCATCAAGAATTCTAAAATACGAACAGCTTCTTTCGTTTGGTTTTGATTAAGGTGTACCAAGGCTTGCATGAATTGTACATCAAGAAAATTAGGGGAAAGAGATTGAGATTTTTTGAAAAATTCCAGAGATTCTTTTTCTCTGGACAACGCGCATATTCCCTGATAGAAATAAAACCATTGCTGCCAAGGAGTTTGAAAGGAAGCCTTCTGCGACAATTCTTTTTCCAACCGTTCATAAGCACGTAAACGAAAAAGCTTATGAAAGTAAGAAAGCCGAAGTATAGATGCGTCCTGGGAAGGTGAGCTTGCGAATAGAGGAGCAGGGATAAGCTTTTTTAGATATTCTTCCAGATCATAAATACAGATTAATCTTGAATTGAGTACAAATAAAAAATCCAAACGATGGTCTTGATTCAGGTCACAGAGAAGGTAATAATGGGGTACTGCTTTGGGAAACAGGTATTCTTGGGCATGGCCTAGCCAGCGTCCGTCTTTGCCTGAAAATATAGAAAAAAAATATTGGGAGTTGAGCATTACCATGTCATGGAATCCATCTTGATCCAAGTCCGCTTGCAAATTCAGAAGATCAACATGGGAGCGACCCAGATCGGTATCCATTACTGTACCTTGATTCTCACAAAGCACTTGCATCCATAAAATCTTACCTGAAACAGCATCCAGGCAGTAATTATCTTCATTGGCTGTCGCAACAATCACTTCTAGCTTTCCATCTTGATTAAAATCAGCAACTGACAGGCATTTAACGTCTCCGCCTCTAAGTCGTTGATGCCAATAGGGCCGTCCTGTTTTTCCATCCAAACAAGAAATGTGACCTCCCGCCTGGGGAACAAAAATTTCAGGAATGCCATCAGTATTGATATCATAAAGCGTAATCGTGCTGCCACCTTCGGAAAAAATAGGAATAGGAGTGGGGTTCCATTTATAAGTACCATCTCTGGCATTTAAGCAATAAAATAAGCCACTCTTAAGATTGCTATAGAAAACACTCGCTGTAGCTAATATCTCCTGGCATCCTTCTCCCTCTAAGTCGCATATCTGGGGACTGCTATAAAGTCTCGTTATATCCTTTTTCCACAATTTTTCTCCTGTTTGCCCGTTGAGACAATAAACGAATCCTTTATGGTTTGTGGTAATAATGACTTCCTTACGTCCATCTTTGTTTACATCGGCTACGAAAAACAATTTGTTATAACCTTTGTCTTCTGCTTGAAAAATCCATAGTATTTGCTTTTCTTTAGAAACGGCCATGATTGTTTTTTGGGCATAAATAAGAATTTCTTTTCTGCTATCTCCACAAACGTCTGCCATTATGGGAGGATGGCTGATAGGCTCTGTTGGATCGGGCATTTTATAATGCCATATTTCCCGCCAGGATTGTCCATCAAGGATGAAGACTTCTCCTTCTCTATTGCCAAGAATGATGTCTTGTGTACCATTGTCATCGAAATCTGCCAAGGCTAGCGCAGCGTTGGAGAGGTTATTTTTTTCAAAAATTCTGATACGGTGTTCAGAAAGATGCCGAATACAAAATACCTGATTCCCTGCCAAAAAAAGAATTTCCATCTGTCCATCATGATTGGCATCGAAAAGTATTAAAGATTGCACTGACTTTGTAGTGCTAAACTCATTGATCTTAGCTCCTGTTTGTGCATTCAAAATATAGATTTTATTCTCTGGTGTATAGACAACCACTTCGGAAGAACCATCCTGATCTAAATCAGCCACCAGAGGGGCAGTCTCCCACTTTTCGGTGTGGATTTCTCTTGGCAGCTTCTTGGGATTTCGAGTATCAAACTGCCATTTGACCTTTCCTGTACTCATATCTAAACAATAGAGCTGTTCCAGATGGATGAATATTTCATCCTTTCCATCCTGATCTATATCGGCTAAGGTCATGGCCTGGATATTTTGGGGATGATGTTTCCAGTGCCATAATTTTTTGCCAGAGATTAAATCGAAACAAAGGAGTCCTTCGTCCTCACTATAGCACAAAATTCCCTGCTTATTTTCTGGAAGGGATACTATCCGAATATCATCTGCATTGCTTGCATTATCAGAGTATTTTAAATAAATATCTTCTTTCCCATTGGTAATATCTAATTTTATTAATTTCCCATCTCTTGCGTAAAGCAAATTTTTTTGATTCAGCAAGACAGGTGGACAAAAAGTACCGACTGTTTGTCCATTGCTCCAGAGTGGCTTGCCAGTTTTGGAATCATAGCATTCGATACCCTTATTATAGCCCCTCATCAAGATAATGTCTTCATAGCCATCCTGGTTAGCATCTACAAGGGCAAATATCCTTCCCCAATAGCTCGGTAAGGAAAATAATTCTCTGTGAGTTTTACCGCTAATCACCAAGAAACAATGGTGATGGGGAATAATGAAGTCAGGTATACCATCTCTGTCTATATCATGAAAAACTACATGGTAAGCAATTTCAGGAAGCTTGTAAGGTATATGCCATAGTCTGGCTTTTTTCCAGAAATCATAGGCAGTAATACTGCCTTGAGGAGAAAAACAGAGCAATTCTAGTTTGCCATTCCCATCTACATCTGCTAAGTATATGCTCTTGGTTTCTTGTTCTTCTCCCAAAGTCCAGCTTTCCAAAAGCATGGGTTCAAGATGAATGGGGAAGGAAAGGACTTCCTTTTCTCGAATCGTTACTCTTTTTGTTTGGGAAAAATAGTTCTCTTTCTGGAATGTCATTTCATACTCCCCGACATCCAGAGTATGCTCTGCATAGTCCTGCTCTCTTATCAAAAAATAAAATTTTTTTCCGCTTTTTTGATTCACAAAGCGGGCTTCCACAGGAGGGACAATAGAGGATAGCCGTACTTTGCCCTTACGATGGACAAAATGTTTCTCTAGCTTTACCTTTTGACCAGCAGGAACATAAATCGGAAACTCAAGAGGTTCATAGTCTTTGTCTTGCAATTTCATGAGGATGCTATGATTGCCAGGCGGCAGAGAAAGGGTTGCTGATTTTTTCTGAGGGATTTTGTCTATGATAATTTCAGGAAATACAGGAGATAATTTCCCTTGAATCTCGGCCCTGGCTTCGATGGTAATTTGTCCAGGAGCGAAGTAAAAAGAATATAAGAAACGAGAATTAAATAACTTCCCCATTTACTTCCGCAGACTCAAGCAGATGCTATTAACATAGCACTGCTTAGCCTGCACAGGCTGCTTATGCT
>JABWCH010000257.1 GCA_013359215.1 Candidatus Brocadiia bacterium
CTACTCAAGGATAAGAAGAGCGTAGTGTAAGCCTTCTGTAAGGAATCAAAAACAGCCCGCCTGGCAAATCAAAAAATTGGATTCGACTCTTGAGCCTGGCGCAAAAAGAAAAATGGGATACCTGTTTTTTTGATTCCTGAAAGAAGGCTTACACGAAGCGATCGTTTCAGATAAAACCGTCTTGCTTTTTGGGTTAATACAAGCTATTTTTTTAAAGATACTTATAACTTAACACGTATGACTGGAACGATAGCCTATTATGGCATAGTGAGTTACTCAATGCGTATTTTTTTTTTAACTGTGTAATGAGTGCGTACTATCCCATGACTTACTAACACTATTTTTTTACCTGTACAGGATGGCTCTTGGGAAGTTCTTTTGCGATTCTAGTGGCTTCAGGAGAGCATTCTGGATGTCCCCAACCGCTTGCACTAGATCCATTTGTAATATCGTAGACAATGTTGTCGTCATTGGTTGGACTCACTCCTTTGGGAACAAAATCCAGATTGAGTTTTTTTCTTAGTTTCCAGGCAATATTGTGATCGGCTGCTGAAGTGTCGCCGCTTACACCGATTGCGCCTACGAGTTTGCCTTCGTTGTTGTACAGTGCCAGCCCACCACCAAAAATATTAACACCGCCAATTTTATAACCAACCATAGGGTCATTGGGTGTTCCTATATTTTCGGACATCCCGCGATAAGCAGCGTCAGTATTGACAGGGTTGCTGTGTTGTAAACCATACAAAGTCCCTCCTGGCTGAACTGCTGAGAAAAGATTCGCAGTAGAGATGGCAAATCCAGGAAGGCTGAATGCGTTTGCAGTATTGGCTTTTTGTGCTGAGATAACGCGACTTCCAGGCCACTGGTCACCTCTCTCATTGCCTGAAAAAACCACAGCTTTAACAATTCCATCCCGATCAACCAATGTCGCCCACATAGGAAAGCCTAAGCCGCCATTGTTTTCTTTGACAACAGAAACCAGCGCGTCTTTTAAATCAAAGTACCCTGGCAAAAGATCCCCAAAGCAAGAAATACACAAGATCGCAAAAAATAGAAATAAACTATAAAAAACTTTTGTTGTCAACATAAAATTTCCTTTCAAATATACAGCACTTCTCACTTGAGTTGCATACATAGTATACATCGGATTCAAAGAAATTTATCCACAGATTACGCAGATTACACAGATTTTTGAAGCCTTGATCTGCGTAATCTGTGGAATCTGTGGATTATTTTATAGGTGATTTTTGTATATAACTGAGAACTGCTGTAGCATCTGGGTAATAAAAACTAATCTTTACATTGTCCGCTTTGCACCAATTCAATATAAATCTGGTTGGTTGCAGTTTGTCCAATGCCGCAGAATTCCTTGGGACTGAAAAAAAGGGCAGGAAGAATGGGTTCTGGTAAATAGGCCAGGGGCTGATGCGTTTCTTTAGAAAAGACAACGCTTTCCCAATCTTTTACTAAAATATAAAAAGGTGTGTCCTCCCGCACGATTTCTGTCATGTCGCCCTGGGCATTTTGCACACCAAGGCATTCGCCTGTGCTGGAATCCCATACTCTCAGGTTCTTGCTTCTGTCGCAAGAATAAACCTTACCTTTTTTGTCTATAGCTATGCTTAAAACCAGATCTTTATGGCCTCTAAGTACCATAGTGCATGCCCCTGTTTTTACATTCCAAAGATAGAGAATCCCTTCGTAAGTTCCAGAAGCTAAGGTAGTATTGTCAGGAGAAAAGGATACGCAACTAACGCTGCTATCTGGCCCTCTAAGTACATGGAGGCATTCTTTTTTTTCTATATCCCATATTCTGGCTGTGCAGTCGCGAGAACCAGTTACTAGCAATTTTCTATCAGAACTCCAGGCTGTGGTTTGCACCCACTTTTCATGGCCTTCCATACTATAAAGGCATTTCAGACTTTGGATGTCCCAAAGGCAAATCTTTTTATCGAAATAGCCCACAGAAACAAGATGGCTATCTCTGTGGCGAAAAGAGAGAGAGTAAACTCTTCCATGATGTGCATGGAAAGTTTTCAGGCATTCTCCTGTGAAGCGATTCCATACAATAATTTTGCCGTCTTCTGACCCTGATGCAATTCTTTTTCCATCGCTGCTTATAGCTACACTTTGGGCTGGCGTGGATAAACCATGGAGAATCTTTTCGCATTGATGTGTCTCTAAATTCCATACATAAACATGGGTATCGCAAGATGCTGCTGCCAGAATTCGATATTCTGAGGAAAAAACAATATTCTGGATTTGGGCTTTTGCTCCTTCAAGGGTTTGCAGTGTTTTTTCTTTTTCCCATTCCCATAAAGATACAGTCTTATCGGACGCACCACACAATATCCATCGATCATTTGGGCTAAAGGCAACACAAAGCGGCTTCCATTCCCATCTCTCCCATACATTCCAAAGCTCTTTGGTTTCCAGATTCCAGATCAGCAAACTATTGTCCTCAGAGACAGAAAGAAGGGTGTCTCCCTCTGAAGAAAAAGCGATGTCTGTGACACTTTCTTTATGTTCGGAAAGAATCCCAGAACACTCTGAAGTAATCGGATTCCAAAGGCGAATGGTATTGTCTTTAGATGCGGAGGCAAGCATGTTTCCATGAGGATGCCAGGCAATACTATTGACGATTCGGTCATGCCCCTGGATTGTATTGATACAAATACCACTGTGTACATCCCATATACGTATAGTATGATCGCTGGAAGAAGATGCTAGCTTACTGCCATCAGGGCTTAAGGCAATTTTAAGAATGCCTAGTTTATGTCCTTCCAAAATCTTAAGGCAAGTACCACAGGAAGCATCCCATATACATATAGTAGCATCTTCTGATGCAGTAAAAACCCATTTGCTGTCTTTAGACCACAAAGCCGAACTCACAGGGCCATGATGCCCTTCAAAGATTTCCAGGCAATCTCCTGTTTGTGTGTCCCAGGAAAAAGCAAGCCCATCGTTGCCGCAAGAAAGAAGCTCTTTGCCATCAGGACTAAAGCAAACCCCTCTTGCCTCTTTTTCATGCCCACGCAAAGTCAGAAGGCATTCCCTGCTTTCTTTGTCCCAAATTTTTATAGTAGAATCTTCGCTGGCGCACGCGAATCTCCGTTGGTCAGGATGCCAGGCGATGCCCCTCACAGGGCCATCGTTTGCGTGGAAAAGGCTATGCAAAGGCGAATCCAAAGGGGGATCAGAGGGTCTTTTGCTTTCGACCCAGGTATGCCCCTGGGCTTTTTCTTTATACCATTTTTGCATCAGAAGGTAAAGATACGTTTTATTTTTTTCTTTGCTGATTTTGTTCGAAGGTGTTTTTTGATAATGCTGTCGTGCCTCTGGTGCATCATACCAATAGCACCGATTCCAAAAACTCTGAAACAGCGAGGTTGGATGCGAGCGTAAGAATTTCAGATCTAAGGTAAGAACACGCAAAAAAAGCTCTAGCGTTTTTCGAGACACAACAACATTTTCTTCGTATACTATGCTGGCATTCTCTGGTATTTTTACCACTGGATCTTTCAGCGCGTTTTCATAGTCTTCTGCAAGCCCATCCACCATATTGGCTTCGCACTTTGCTTCCAAAAAAGGCAAATGCGTCAAAGTGGTAAGAAGCTTTTGGTATTCTTCTGCCCATTGTTCTTGGTAGCAAATCTCTCTCAAGGCTCTTGTGTATTCCAGTCCTTTGTCTTTAAAGTATTGTGCTAAGAAGCTATGGTAGGCTCTCATGTTCCTTTTTCCTAATCGCTCTTTGACGGTTCTGCCAAATTGGGCATGGAAAAAATCTAAGATTCCGCCTTTTAGAACAATAAAGTTATCCAAAGATCGCTTGACTGCCAGAAGAAAATCATCGGCAAAGTCTTTTTGGGTTTGGTGCATTAGCATTAGGATTTCCTGCAATTCATTTTCTGCCAGACCATAGCGAGACGCGCCTATAAGACCCAAATAGTCCTGGATAATTTCATTTCCATATCTTCTTCCAAGCCTTTCCAGAATTTGTTCAAAAAGGGCTTCCACTGAAGTGGCGAGCTGGCCTATTGCGACACCTCCTTTTCCAATTTCTTCTAATGCCACTTTTAAATACAATGGATTTCCCGACGCTTGTTTTTGCAATAAGGCAATTTCTTCTTCTTTCAGGTTTAGGCCATAAGTGAGAGAATGGTCTTGGATGATTTCTTTAATTTCTTGAGCGAACAAGGGAGGCAATTCTTGCTGCTGTAGCCTGGAATAGCCTTGCAATGTAGGCCATGGATCTACAGGTCTTGTTGTGACTATCACTCTTACACAAGAAGGCAGATTTCGTGGCAGCCAAAAAAGATTATAACCAGATTCTTCCATTTCGTCTAGCCCATCTAAGGCTAAAAGCATCTTTTGATTGCATGTTTCTAATGCATCGCGCACTTGTTTTCTTTGCTCTATGGGATCAGAAGAAAGCTTTTCTTTTAGAATGCCAGCTCTATGCAGTTGTTCACCTATATGAAAAAGCATGTTAGAGACACGGCGGCTATCGGCTGTCATTCCCATGAAATGGGATACAATAGGAACTTGAGGATGTTTTTTTCTCCAATCCAGGATAAAGCGGGACAACAAGGCTGATTTCCCAGTCCCTGCAACAGCATGGATTCCCAAATAGTTCTTTTCGTTCTGATCCAGGGAAAATTTTTCTAGTTGCTCTAAATACCTTCCTCTTCCAACGAAATTTTTTGTTTTTTGTTCCAAAATTTCTTCTAAAGCTTGAGAAAGAGTATAGTGGAACTCTTTTATGCTTTCTTTGGGATAGTCCATATCCAGCCGTTGGGTTAATTCTTTTTCTACAATTTCCAATAGTTCCTGGCTGCTGTTAAAGGTATACACTCTTTCTCCGCTCTTAATTAGGCGTTGTTTAAGCTGTTCCAGGGAATTTTTATCTAAATCGCTTACTTGTGCTATTCGTCCAGGATCATACTGTTCTTTTTCTCCCAGGCAAAAAAACCTTCTTTCTTTAGGAATGGAAAGCAGTGCCTGGTTGATTTCCATTTCTGTTACAGAAAGTTTTTTATGGTTGGGCCTTCCTTCTTCGTCTTCGCAAGGTCGCCATCCATACCTATAGCCTAAAATACCAATAAAGTACTGACACTGGCGAGTCATACTCAAACACCATTTCACCAAAGGTGCATCTGTATGCTTTTCTCTCCATCTTAAATCATAAGGAATAAGCGAAATATGCCTTGCAGAAAGTTGCTTTTTTATCCTGGCGAAAATTTCGGATAAACGATCTCTCTCTAGTTCTAAATCTAAAAAAGTAGAGCTGACAAAAATCTTTACTGTTTCCCATGCATTCATGATGTTGGCCTTTAAAAATTGTTAGGAATGTAAGCCAGGCAAAGAACTTTTATTTTGGGGGAAAATTTTTGT
The DNA here is from genome assembly GCA_013359215.1 of Candidatus Brocadiia bacterium. Taxonomy (GTDB): domain Bacteria; phylum Planctomycetota; class Uabimicrobiia; order Uabimicrobiales; family JABWCH01; genus JABWCH01. Next base: position 5,395 of record JABWCH010000257.1, read on the forward strand.
AAAAATTTCCCCCACCCCCCTTTAAAAACTGTTATTTTTTGCTTTTAGGGGTTTCTTTTTTGGATTCTGTGTCAGATCCGAAAATATCTTCTTCATCGCTGTCATCTTCCCATTCCACAAAGCTATTGGTGACTACCTGGAATTCTTTTTCCCATTCGAATTCTTCTTCCTCTTTGAATCCCAGGGGAATAGAATCTTCTGAGGGTGAAACTTCTTGTTTTTCTTGTTCCGCAGAATGGGTATCTGGTTCTTCTTTCTTTTCTATGGATTTTTTGATTTTTTGCAAATCCTGGAAAAAGAAATCACCTTTTTCTTCCTGCTCTTCCTCCAAAGACTTTTCTTTCTTGGGAATCGCTGTTTCTACTGGGACAGTCTTTTCTTTTAAGCTGGATATCTTCTCGTCATCCCCATCAAGATTTTCGACCACGTCTTCTTCTGGCTGATTCATCGGTGTATCGTTTGTTTCCTGTTTGTTTTCTTCTAAGTCTTCCCATTCTTCCTGGCTTTCTTCTTGTGCTGCTTGCGCCTGTTTTTCCTTTTTGGTTTCTTGAACAGCCAGGTTTTGCAATTCTTCTTCTGAAAGTTCTTCTATGTCTTCTGCGCGGGGAACTTCTTTGGGGCTGTCTTCCTGCCTTTCCAGAAGCAGCATTTCTTCCTGGCTCAGTTCTTCTAGCTCTTGGCTTTCTTCTGGCTTGTCAGGAAGATTTTTTTCAGGAATTTTTTGTATTTCTTTTGGCTTTTCGATTGTTTTTTCAGGCACTTTTATTTTTTGCGGTGTCGTGTTTTTTTCTTGTTCAGTCTCTGGGCTTTTTTCTATAGCTTGTGTTTTTGGCTGTTCTGGTTGTGTTTCTTTCGGCTGTTCTTCTGCTTTTTCCTTGGGCTTTTCTTTTTTGATGCCTCGGTTAAAGCTGCTCAAAAACCTTTCAAATAAATAGACCTTTGGCTCTGCTTTTTTTTCTTCAGGGTGTTTTTTTTCTTCTTTGCTAGAAAGCATTTCCATTTCTTCAAATTCTGTTTCTTCCTGCTCTTGCGAAACAAAAGATGGATCGGGTTGTTGTTCTTTGGCCTTGGTTTCTTTTTTGGGCTTTATTTCTGGATGTTTTTTTTCTTCTAAGGGCTTGGGCTGAACCACTTTTTTTTTCGGTGTTTCCAGGATTTCTTCAGCATCTTCGCTTGCCCATTCTAAATAAGAACTTCCTAGCGATTGCTCGAAGCTGATCCAGTCAAATTCTCTATTTTCTGGTTTTGCCTGTAGCCATTTTACAAGAAAAGGACTAAGCCATTTAAAAGAAGCAGGAATAGCAGAGAGTTTAGAAACATCCCAGGATGCTACTTTTTTCATCTCTTCATCTTTTTCTGAGCTACGGAAGGGATTTCTTCCTGTAATCAGCTCATATAAGACAATTGCCATGGTGAAAATATCTGCTCTTAAGTCTACGGTTTTAGAGCTTACCTGCTCTGGAGACATATAAAGGGGATAGGCATGCCTGGCGCAGTTTCTTAGAATTTGCCAAGCAGATTTGTTGTAATCCTCGTTGGAATGGAGCATACTAAAGCCATTCAAATAGAGCTTGCCTTTGTATTCTCCTTCGCTGCCTACCCAAAGAGTATGAGGACGAAGGTTGCCGTGCTGAAGTCCTTCTTTTTTCATCTGGGCAATTATGGAAACAACCTGTTGAACAAGAGATACTGCAATCTCAGGCAGAATCTTTTGTTTTTCTTGCTTTAAAAAATGGATAAAGTTTACAGCAGGAATATACTGCGTTATTACGTAATAAAGCGCGGGATGTTTGAAACGATAGGCAGCAAATAAACCAAAAGGTTTGCATATCCCTTCATCTAAAACACGCAAAATTCTATTTTCTGGATTTTGTGATTTTTCTTTAGATATTAAAGCCTGGCGTTTTATGAATTTTTCTGGCAATGCATTGCTGCTATTGGGAATCGATACAGTACAGTATATTTGCTTCTCTTCTTTTGTATCAAAAGCCTCGTAGGTTTCCTGTAGAGGATCAGCACACAAGCATTTCTTGATTAGATAGCGGTCTGCCAGAACAGTTTCAAAGGTAAGCAAACTGAGTTGATCCCCTAGTTTGCGAAAATAGCCCTGGGCTTTTACAGTAGTCCATTTTGCATTACGAATAGATCCTAGTCTTTGTTCAAGCCACTGCTGGTTTTCTTCGCCTGGCGGGATCAGACCAACATACACTGGCTGATTTTTTTGGTCTTTTCCTAATAAAATTTGTGCTTTTTTAGGTGGTCGGGCCTGCTGAAGCTCTCCTAGCTGTTTTTCTAAAGAATACTTGCCAAGAACTGCTTTATTGCCCCCTGTTTCCATTACTGCTGGTACAGGAAGCTCAGGCCATCTATGTTGTAATGAATTTCCTTGTAAAGATTCATCGTCTTTTTTAGGAAAGAATTTTTGCAATAAACCCATATTGTTTTCCCCTAGTAACCATAATTGTATCCGAAAATTCCAAGCCATTTAGAAACGATTTGAGGCCAGACATGAAAGCTCAAATGCAATATATCTTCTTTAAAAAGTAAAGTAACCAATGTTCCTGCTGCCAGATAAGGGCCAAAGGGAATATAGTGGTCTTTTGTAAGTATAAGAGAAAAGATTCCTATGAATGTGCCAAGAATGCAAGCCAAAAGAAAGATAATCAAGGCAGAATCCCATCCCAAAAAGCCTCCGACCAAAGCCATCATCTTGACATCTCCTAGACCCATAGCGTCTTTGCCAAAGATTGCCTTGCCTATAACCCCTACGCCATAAAGGCTTCCGCCGCCAACAAAAACCCCCAGGAGGGAAGAAAGCAGACCTGATAAATACGGATCAGATAAAGACTGAATCTGGGGATGGTATACTGGACAAAGCGCGGACAAGAAAGGCGCGAGAATGATTCCTGGGTATGTGATGCAATCTGGTATAATTCTGTAGTCTATATCAATGAATGTGATGACAACCATAAGGCAAACAAGATAAATAGCAACAGCCAGAGCAAAGATCTGCTTTGCCATGGGAAGTGCTTCGAAAAAAGGCAAAGGAACTAAAGCAATATTGCGCACATAAAAGATAAAAAGGCATGCTGTTAGAATTTCGATCCATAGATAGCGTGAATGGATGATGGTTTTGCAGTATCGGCATGCTCCACCAAGAGATAGCCAGGAAAAAATGGGAATATTGTCATACCATTTTAGCATTGTGCCGCACTGGGTGCAATGAGATCCAGGAAAAACAATGGAGACATAGCCTCTGGGAAGCCGATAGATGCAAACATTCAAAAAGCTACCTACAACTGCTCCAAAAAGTCCTGCAAATACTGTAAAGAGTTGAACAAGAGGGTCTGGGTACATGAAATTTCTTTCTATAAAAATTTTTAAAGATAGTTTTGCAGATTTTTTTAACTAATTATAATCCAATAAATTATATCATTAAATTTTAACACAAAAAACACAAAATATCTCAAAAGGCACAAAAATAT
>JABWCH010000258.1 GCA_013359215.1 Candidatus Brocadiia bacterium
TTATTTTAGGAAAAATTTAACCACGAAGAACACGAAGAACACGAAGAGTACAAAGGCTATATTTTGAATTTTTTCTTCGTGCCCTTCGTGTTCTTCGTGTTCAATGATAAATCGAAAAACTGTCGTAAGTAATTGCTAATCAACAACAGTAATTTAACATTGTCAAATTATATGGACTATACCTTTTTGGTTTCGGCTTGTCCAAGATAGGGATATAAACTTTTGAAAAAATACCTATCTTTCCTACAGTCTATGAAAAAATCTTATGAAAAGGAAAGCAATCAGGCTCAGGAAAACCAGCCCAAGGCTTTGAGTTTCAGGAACAGAAGTAAAAGTCATATAGGTAGCCTGTCCTGAGAAGGATAAAGCATCTATATATTGACCAGTCAATCCATTATAGCGATGGACTTGATTTGCAGAAGTGGTTACGTAAAGCATGCTTCCATCATTGTTAAATTCAATATCATAGATGTCACTTGTGCCTGGTATGCTAGATACAAAAGTTCCCATAAGCAAACCAGTTTGTCCATGGAATTTCAATATATCTTTATAAGAACCTCTTCTACCTACATAAATATTGCCATCCGCCCCAAAATCAAAGCTTGTCACGGAAGCCCCAACAGATGCGATAAAAGTATCGATAAATTGCCCTGTTTGTGCATCGTATCTAAGTATTGTTCCATTGTATGTGTTTACTACATAAAGTTTTCCATCTTTGAATTGCATTTCGTTAGGCGAATCTAATCCTTCGCTTGAAGAAACAAACACATTCATGTATGCACCAGTTTGCCCATTATATTTCCAAATACGGGCTGTATTCCATTCAGAGACATACAGGTTATTGTCAGGTCCAAAAGCCATAGTCCATAAATCAGTGCTAGGCCCGTGGTTTATAAAAGTATCCATAAACTGCCCAGTTTGTCCATTATAGCGTAGGATTCTATTGTTGTACCAGCTACTAACATAAAGATTCCCATCAGGCCCAAAAGTCACAGTCCCTGGCCCATCTAGCCCGCCTGAGGCTGGAGAAATAAATACATTAGATGAACCTGTTGTTTCATCCATACGGATTGCTTTGTCGTTGTAATAGTCTACAACAATTAAATCAGCATGAAGAGATAAAGAAAGAAAAAATACACAAAGCATGGCCGTTAAAATTCTTTTGTATTTTTTGCCCATACAAAAATTCCTTTCTTTTGATTGTAGATGTTGCTATGATGATTTTAAGAGAATTAAGATCATAGGAAATAATACAGGAGGAAAAATAATAAAGCAAGGAAAAAATTCAAAAATGCAGAATTCTATAAAAAGATACGAAATGTAACATGTTACACTTTTAATTTTTTATCCTGTAGGGGCTTCACATACAAGCTCAGGGGTATTCAGTCTTGATCGAATAATAAGGAAACTTTCTTGGTATGAAACCATCAGAAATAGAATTTGTTAAGAAGGCGCAGGCTTTGGGATATCTGGATACAAAAAAGCTAGAATGTCTTTTAAAAAAGGAGCAAGAAAAGAATTTTTCTCTATATTCTTTGCTGCTTAAAGAAAATTTGATGACAATAGAACAGGTCGCTTTTATACAAAAAGAACTATCGCAGAAAAAGCAAAGCAATATTCTGGAGAAAGAAATTCAGAAAACAAAAACATGGGTGTCTTTGCATTCTCTCGATCAGACGAAAACTTTACTCCAGCAGACTACGGACTCCACAGCGCCACAAGCAGAGCAATTTCCAGAAGAAAAAGGCAAAAAACAGTTTGGCCGCTATACTATTTTGTCCCAGTTAGGCGAAGGGGGGATGGGTGTTGTATATAAGGCTTATGACCCTGCTTTGGACCGTGTTGTGGCTCTTAAGGTCATTACTTCCTCCAGGCAACAGAGCAAAATTTCTATTGAGCGATTTCAGATAGAAGCCAGAGCTACAGCCAGTCTTAAAAATCCTTATATTATAAATATTTACGATATTGGCGAGGAAAAAGATCTTTACTATTTTACTATGGATTTCATTGATGGCGATACTCTGGAAAATTTTATTAAAAATAAGCAGATAAGCAAGCAGAACGCTTTAAAATTGATGGCGAAAATTTGTAGAGGGATCGACTATGCCCATTCTCAGAATATTATCCATCGGGATCTAAAGCCTGCCAATATCATGATCGATAAAAATGGCGACCCTAGAATCATGGATTTTGGACTTGCCAAGATGGGAAAAATGGATAAAAGAGTATCACAAACAGGTGCTCTTTTAGGAACTCCTGTTTATATGTCACCAGAACAAGCGGCAGGGAAAAATCTCGATTTCAGAACCGATGTTTATTCTTTGGGTGCAATTTTTTACAAAATACTCACAGGCATAGAACCTTTTCATGGAGATAAGCTGGTAAAAATTTTAGAGCAGGTTATCCACAAAGAACCTCCATCGCCTACCAAAATCAAAATGAACATCCATAAAGACCTAGAGATTATATGCCAGAAAGCCATGTCGAAAGATCCTGATAGAAGATATGAAACCGCAGGTGCATTGGCAGACGACATAGAAAGATTTCTGGAAGGCGATCCGATCCAGGCACGTCCAGCTTCTTTTTTCTATAAAAGCTACCGTAAATTCCATAAGAATAAAATTCTTGCGATTTGTATCTTTGTCTTGTGCCTGATAGCCATATCCTTGTATTTTTCGGAAAGCACCCGCCAGAAGCAAAGAAAGATAAGGCTTCAAAATTTACAAAGCAGCCTGAAAAAATCAGAGGAGATCCTAAAAAATTTCCATGCAAAAAGCATTTCCAATATACAAAATCTCGAAGAAGATTCTCTTTTCTCTTACCAAAAGGCAGTGCGAGAGCTGGCTTATGGTAGTGATCTTTTACATAACTCCGAATTTAAGAATCAGTTTATCCCGTTGATACAAGAAATACAGAATAAAAGCCAGGCATTGCTGGCAATCCTCATCAAAGATGCATCTTTTTATTATGATAAGAGATATTGCAAGAAATCACAGAATCGCTATCAAACCATCAAAAGCCTTCTTTATCTATATTCTGGAGATTTTTATTCCAAGATTCAGCAAAATATAGACAAGAAACTAGAGCAACTTTATGATTTCCAAATAAAATCGCAAGATCTCAACGAAAGAGCGAAAGCTATTTTTCACCAGGAAGGAGCATCGCTCCCTTACAGAAAGGCGGCTATCCAGATACTCCAAGAATCCTTGAATAACAACAAAGAAAATCCAGAAACTTTTTATTTTTTAGGGCGGCTCTACTACCAGGGCATGGACTATGCGAACGCAATCAAAAATTTTCGAGAATGCCATTCTTTACAGAACCAACATTTTGCTTCTATGTACTATTTGGTTAAAATAGAAGCAAAAGAATATCTAGTTTCTAAAGAAAAACAGTCTTTATTAAAAGAGTATATAAAAAAATATAAAGAATCGATAGAAAAAGAGGATATTTATACAGGAGAGCAGAAATCATACTTCTATTTGATGGAATCCTGGCTGTTTATGTTCGAAAAAAAGCGTGTTCTAGCACAGGAGAAATGCAGACAAGCCATAAAGTCAAATGAACTTTTAGCAGAATCATACTATCTTTATGCTAATTTTTTGACCTATTTCATCAAAGACCAAGAAGAAATTCAGATAGGAAGTATGTCTAATCTGGAAAGCATTGCAACCTATTATTCTATGGAAGAAGCAATGAAGGCTTTGGAACTTGCCATGACCTTAGAAAAATACAACCCATTAGGTTATATGATTCAGGGGAAAATAGCCTTTGATTTCTTCTGCTTTTCAGAAGCTGTTGAAAAATTTGATTTTGTGATCCATCACCATCCATGCGAATATGCTTATCTATGGAGAGGATTGAGCTACCTTGGACTGAGAGACAAAGAAAAGGCATTGGCTGATTTTGAAAAAATCTGTACAGAATACAAAGTAAAAAATTCCTGGCTAGAAGTTCTTGTGTATTCTTTATATCTTTCTTTAGGGCAAAAAGAAAAAGCCGTTAGCTTTATCCAAAGGTGGAAAGAGGAAAACTCCTTGGAAAGCATCCGCAAGTATTTTGGAAATCCTTTTGATGAAACATTCCAGGAACGATTTGCTTTATTAGAATCTTTGCCTATGCTTCTTTTGAGTAAAGCGGCAGATTACCCAATAGAAAATGAAATTAAAAAATTTTATATTAATTATAATAATCAAAAAAATCCTGAAATGATAAATATTAAAAGGCTGTTTCCTGATACTTTTAAGCTGTCTTCCTACCTGAATGCAGTGGACGACTTTCAGATAATAGAAGATGGATATCATATTATAATCAAAAATTTTCTCAATGAACATAAAATAGAGGGACTAGGGGCTGCACCTGTTAGTTTATACTATTTCTTTTTCATGAAAGAAATTTCAGAATGCATTCGCCAAAACCATTCTTTGCAAAAATTCCTCAATTCTATTGCTGAAAAAACAATGGGGATTTCTATTGATATTCTGGTGGGAATTCTGGACCGCTTCATTATATCACGCAGCAGAAGTCTTCTTTTGCAGCAAAAAGGCATTCATAACAGTGATTTTTATTACCAAAGAGCCATGCTATGGTATACAATGCAAAAATACGAAGAGTCTCTTGAAGATTTAAGAGTAGCAGAGCATCTTAATCCCAAAGCCCCTTCCACTCATTATGCCATAGCTAAGGTCACGGCATGTCTGTATAAAAAAAATATTGAAAATAAACAAAGGCAAAGCAGCTATCTCGATAGCAGTCTCTACCATTTAGAACAGGCTTTGGTATATGGCTGGAAAGACTGGGAGTCTCCTCTTAAAGACTATAATTTTAGTAGCATCTTAGAAAATATCAAGCCTTTACTGCAAAAATATCGCTCTTCTTTATCCCAGGAACAATGGACAAAACTTTGGGAGTCACAAAAAAAGAAAAAGTATGGAGATGCTCTTGCGATTGCCTCTTTGCTGCCGAAAAAATTTCTCTATTTTCGCGAATGCCTTGAAACAGAACAACAGTATCATTATAATTCCCTGCTGAACCAGCTTAATTCTGATCGAGAGATTCTTTACTATGGGAAAGAAGGAGAGCTATCAGAACCATTGCAAGAGAAACTCAAAGAAAAGTTGCAAAAAATAGACAAGAGGAAAAAGAAAAAAATTTTAGTGGATATGCAAGGAAAGGGAGATTTTATTTCTCTTCAGGAAGCAATCGAATTTTCCAGCCCAGGGACTACTATTCTTTTGTCTCCTGGAGTGTATGAAGGGAATTTTATTTTAAAAAGTGGAATTACAATATGCCCAGACAAAGAGGATATAGGAGATGAAAAAGGCTATGTTTTAAAAGGAGGCATTGTTATAACATCGGTAAATATTGCCTCTACTAAAGTTTATGGGCTGAAAATTTCAGGAACGATTGTAATACACAACAGCGACATACAATTCCAAAAAAATCTGTTCCTTAAAGAAGACAAGGGACAGCTTTCCAGATGCTTTGATATTACAGGCTCTTCCCATGTACATCTTTTGGAAAACAAAATTACAAAATACATTGTTTGCAAAGATAGCAGCCACCTAAAAGCCCAAAAAAACCAATTTGTTTTTGTGCCGTTTATTGTTCCTGAAACAACAGGCTTTGCTTTCCTTTCTCTTAGAGACGAAAGCAGTGCTTCCATAGAAGAATGTACAATAACGCAAGGATGGGGGGGAGTCGCCCTTTCTGATCTAAGCCAGGCAGATTTATATAAAAACTCTATTTTTGGCAATGCATCATACGCAGTTTCTCTCACCCATAAAGCAAGAGCTAAAATTGTAGAAAATGAAATCTACAATCAAAAAACAGCTATAAAAATAGCAGACCAATCCTTTGCTCAAATGCAAAACAACAAAATCCATAAAAACCATTATGGAATTTTGTATACTTCAGAATCCCAATACCATACAGAAAACGACCAGATTTGCCATAACTTAAAAAAAGATATAGAAAATTTGCAAGATGCAAAAGAAAAAGACTAACTCAATGGAATGGAAAATTATAGTTTTGGTACTCAATTTATTTCTATCTCGGACAAGCCTGAACCGAAAATGTATTAATCACGAATGACTCGAATGAAATTTTTATAAAAACTATTCGTGCCATTCGGCCATTCGTCTTATTCGTGATAAAAATCTTTGCTTTTTCGGAAAACATCTAATTTCTTAGTTTCTATAGGAGTTACGCAAAGAAATTTTATTTTAAGAAAACTAGAATTACACAAATTTTATGCAAAGAAAGGAATATTTTATGGAAAATAGACATCCATGGTATTTTAATAAAAAAATTTTATTTTTTGCAGCTTTGATTACTCTTGTGGTATTTTTAGTTCTTTTTGAATATAGCAGCAAAATGCGGCTTAAAGCCACATACCAGATTCAGATTGATAGAATATTGAACAAATTCAAACAAAACAACATCCCAACCAGTTCCCTGGAACTGCATGAATTGTACCATCGGGGAGACATAAGCGATAATGCTGCTGACCTTTTTGAAAAGGTTTTTAAGATTCGGGATGAGCAAGAAGAAGTATTGCATCCTGTAGTGCCAAAAGGGGAAGACGATTATTATATCGATGAGCTTCCCCCTGTACAGCAAGCTATGGATTCTGAAAAAGAAAAAAAACTGGATGAGTATCTGGAATCCTGCGCTCAGGCTATTCTGATTTTAAAGCAGGCTGGAGATAAAAAAGAATGCCGATTTCCTATAGATTGGACAAAAGGCACTTCCACACTCCTTCCCCAAATTTCAGGAATCAAAGATAGTGTAAAGCTTCTTTGCCTATATGCTTATAGACAAAAACAAAAGGGTAATATACAAGAAGCCATGCAAGCTATAGTATTGTCTATCAAACTAGCCCAATATCTCCGCCAGGAACCAGCCCTCATATCACAGATGGTGAGGCATACAAGCGAAAAAACAGCTTTAACCATGATGGCAAAGCTGCTCTCTGGTACACCTGTACCAAAAGAATACATCCAGCCCATCTACTCCATGATACAAGATGAAAGTAAAGATTTTTTTTCTATACAGGGTTGCCATGCTGGAGAAATTAGCATGGTAATGCACTTATTTGAAGTTTATAAGGATTGCGATGAGATGAATAAATTCTCTTTAGGCTCTAAAATGTCGAAATGGCAACATTTTTTCTATATGCTATCAAGCTATTGGGAGCAAGATCAGTTGGAATATTTGACAATGTCTTATGACATCTATGAGGCTTTATTGAAATCGCATGCAAGCCATTCCTGGAAATTGTATCTAAAAACCATAAACAGAATTGATGCTTCAGGGAAATCTTTGCCAATATTAAAACCCATAACAAGACTTTTTCTTCCTGGTGGTTGCTTAAAATATAATCTGGAAAATATTGCCCTGCGTAGATGCGCCCAGGCAATCTTAGCTATCAACATGCACTGCCAGATCCACAAAAATTTCCCAGAAAAAATCGAAATACCAATAGATCCTTTTGATGATAACCCATTGAGATACAAAAGATTAAACTCTGGATTCCTGGTTTACAGCATAGGAAAAGACGAAGAAGACAACCAGGGCGACCCAGTTAATGATCTTGTACTAGAGGTACAATGAAACAGGGGCTGCGCAAAGAGATTTTTATTTTTGGGGAAATTTTTACAAAAATTTTCCTCCAAACCACCTTTAATTATAGTTTTGCAGATTTTTCCACAAAAAACACAAAAAAAAGAACACAAAAAGCACAAAATAATATCAGATATTATCTGATATATATTTATAGGAGTTACGCAAAGAGATTTTTATTTGGGGGAAAATTTTTGTAAAAATTTTCCCCCAAACCCCCTTTAAAAACTTTTATATTTTTATTTTC
>JABWCH010000259.1 GCA_013359215.1 Candidatus Brocadiia bacterium
TTTTGATTCCTTACAGAAGGCTTACACTACGCTCTTCTTATCCTTGAGTAGATAACATAATCTATTGTAAAACAAGCTATTAAAACTTAACATGTATGAGGTTTTGCATAGCGTTACGCTTAAATTGACAGCTATGGGGACGTTGCCCTGGGCTAGTATATAAAACCCTTTCGAGGTAAAAAGTTGCATCGAAAACTTAATACGTATGAGGGCAACGTCTACGCTTGAAAACTATCGCGATTTTATTTGAGTTGTTCGGAAACTTTTTGCGTAAAGTCTGCGAATATACTTTCTACCATTTTACCATAGACACTGTCAGGAGATATATAAGATGTTTGGTATTTGTATGTTGTATAGTTAATTTTTATATTCATAGGCGGCAAAGTAGTGCAAAAAAATTCAAATAGTTTTTCTTCTTGTAAGAAAATCTGGATACTCCATTGATATTCTATACCTTGGAAATAGCTTTTAGTAAAGCTAGGCGAGAGTGTAAATTCATAGCTGTAGGTACTGGGAAGAATATTTGCTGAGACTTTGATTACAATGTCTCCCTTTGTTTGTACTTCTGCTATTCCGTATGGAATGGCACTTGAGATGACTTCTTTTAGCTTAGGGTCGAGCAAAAGCTGATTGGAGTCGTTTTTTGCAGCAGAAAAATACACAGAAGGTGCTTGAGCGTTTTGCTGCTGCCCAAGGGTTGTTACAATAGGGAATGGGCCTTCCAACCCTTCCATTGCCCAGGAATACTCTATGGAAACAGGGCAACTTTTGTTTTGCCTGGCAAATTCCAGAATCTTGATAATAGCCTCTTTAGCGGGTGCCTGGGAAGAAGATTGGTATTGTTCAACGCAGTCTTTATAAAGCGCATCGATTTGCTTTTTTGTCTCTTCGCTATAAAGAGTTGCAATCTCTTGCTGTTTTGCAGGGGATAAAAAGGGAAAATGCTTTTTTTGGGCTAATTTTTTTAGGTTTTGGATGTTGGCTTTATTGGTATCAAATTCTTTTTTGTAATGGCTGTAAAGCTTTTCCTCAGCTTCTGCTTTGAAAAAATTTAAAGAATATCGTTCCAGGAATCTTTCATAGTTTTCAGCAGAATAACAATAGCGCAGATCTTTTTTCTGCTTATAATATAGATTGTAATAGTAAAAAAAACAAGCCAGAATCGAAGCAGCCATTCCAATCTGGAAAAAAACAGACCATTTGCTTCTAGCATTCTGGGATGGATATAGGGTTTCATCCAATTTTTCTTTGTTTTTAGGATCAGACATCTCATAAAAAAGATCAAAAGCAAACAAAGGTTCAAAATTTTGTTTTTCTAAAGCATCAATGAAATTCAAACGGTAGGTATTGATAAGATCAATCAGCCGATCTGCTTCTTTTTTGGGAGACACATTAAAAGACTCTGAGCTTCCATCTTGGAAATAGAAGGTAAAGGCAGTCCCTGAATAGATTCCATTTGTATAGTTATGCACTATCTTGAGATCTTTTTTTTCTGTCCACAGGTTGTGGTATATAACATCACGCAAGCCAACCTTAATCAGATACATAGGATTGAGAAAAATATATGGTTTGATTTCAGATGCTTTATAGTCCTTCAAATAGTAATAGCTGGCTATGGCAATCCACGATGCTACAAAGGCACATCCAAACCATATCAGATAAGAAAGCTGTTCTTCTTGTGCTAAGCCAATTCCACCAATACAAGCACCGAAAAACAAGATAAGACCAAAGATGGATAAACCCACATTGCGATGCTTAACATAAAATCCAGAATAGTTTTTAGGATTTTTCTGGATTTCTCTTAATCTATCTTGAATTTCCAGAGGAAGCTTTTGGATATTTATTTTCATATTTTGTCCTTAAAAAAACTAGATGATTACGACTTGTGTTAGTTGAAAAAATTATTAAATATTAATGTAATAGGAGTTGCGCAGGCATTCTCTGCTCTTTGATAATTAAAGATTTTATAAGAAAAATTGAGCGTAAACAAGACTCAGCAAAGAAGTGTCCACGAAAAGCACGAACACGATTTAAAAAAATTTCAACCATTCCTTTTCGTGTCTTTAGTGTTTTTCGTGGACACTTCTTTATATTCTTCTCTTTGTGTTGAAATCGTCTTTATCCTTTAGATACGTTGCAACTATTGGCACAAGTCGAAAATCTGCTATTTCTGAATTAGACGCGCTCCTGCCCAATTGGCAAGATCATTCACATTGGCATTGTCTGCATAATCTACGACTAAAAGCATTTCTTTGCATCCATCTACATTTAAATCCAGGCTTTGGGAAGGGTCAAACCATCGAACTATGCCGCTATCCCATTTTTTTATCCCATCGAGATAAACCTGGAAGACAACGCTCCCTCCTATCATATCGGGTCTTAGTTTATACATCTCGCGGATTTGATCGTCTATTCCCACATGACTTTGGAATTTTTTGTATTTTTGATAAAGCAAAACCGTAATCTCTGTGCGAGACAGAACGCCTATTCCTTTGAAAAAGGACTGTCCGTTTAAAGAAATGCCACCGCCTCTTTGATTTTTGTCTCGCTTGGGGGCAAAAGGTTCTACAGCACCAGGAAAATAAGGAATGTATTGCGTCTTATACTGATCCAAAGGCAAATCAGAAAGATAAACAAACCGTCCCCCCTGAAAGGCAAAATGCTGTATCTGGGAGTGTAGGATACTGATTTCTTGTTCCAGAGAAAGCATCTGTAAACTCAGATGGTTTGGTGTTATCCTATGGATCTTTCCATAAAAAAGAGAGTGGTCTGTTGTTCTTACGATGGCGGTTAAGTTTTCTTTGTTCTGGGGGGCTGAATCCAATTGCGCAAACGCAATTCGGCTTAATTTTGAAAAATATTCTTTTCTTTCTCCTAGCTGTGGATGTTGAACCAGAACATAGCCTGGACCAAAATGGACAATCAGGCATTTTAAAATATCCCCTGTTTTAAAATACAAAACATCGTTCTCCAAATCTTTGCCTTCTGGGGCTTCGGAAAAATCGCCAATATGGATTTCCTGGATTTTTATTAAATCTATGGAAATTTCTCCAACAGACTGAGAACGTATCAATAAAGCCTTTTGATCGCCTGCTATGATTTCTCCTGAAATTGCCGAACCATCCTGTAAGACAACACAGAGATCTTTGGCTTTTTTCTCATCTGATTTTTGATAGACTACCTGGACAATATCCTGACAAAAGAGCCTTTTGATCTCTTTTTTGGTTTGTAAAGTAAGGAAGGGACTGTTTTCATTGTTGATCCCTAGAATCTGGCCTTCATACACCTGGTTTTCCAGCGTAACAATGCTAACCTGGGCAAAAAGCCAGCAAGAAAAAACAAAAGTATAAACGAGAAAAAGTAAGTCTGTTTTCATTATGCTTCCTCAAATCAATATCTTTCCCAAATCGGGATGTTCTGCGGCACAACAGGAGATTGTTTTTTTTCTGCATCAGGAACAAAAGTGCCTTCTGGAAAAATTCGCCAGGCAACAAGACGCAGCTTTGCTTCTACAATATCCGACTTAGGCGTTGCTGAAACCGCCATTTCTTCCATAGTAAGAAAGGGAAAGCCTATACTGTCTGGTGGGAAAGAAGCCACCTGGGAAAAGCCGTGAAATGCCTTAAGTAAAAAAGAGTAAGAGCAAGTAATGCTCAATTCAACAGGATACCCAACCATAAACTGGTTTTCTACCCTGCTTTCTTCCTGGAGATCAGGGTAGTGGATTTTATCTATGCTTAAAATAGCTTCTTTTTTTTCTCCTGTTTGCAATAGACGCGAAAGAATATAGCATCCCAATTCAAGACTAATCCAGTATTTTTGGTTTATGGCAGAGGGAAGATTTCTTGGAATCCCTAATGTCTCATCTACAGAAATACCCATTTTGTTTGCTTCCTGCTGCAATTTGGCTTTACTTTGGTCATATCGAGAGCGAAATTCTAAAATACTGTCAGATCTTGGAGAAACTCCTTGCCATTGCAATTTTTTAGAGATTTCTTGTAGCCTCAGCCTGAGCATTTTGCTTTGCTCTTCCTTTTCCGAAAAGGATTCCTGCTGCAAGGCATTTTCCCCCTGGTATAATCCAAGTATATTGTCCTTCAGAGAGCGAATTTTGGTTTGCCTTTTTTGTATTTCTCTATTCCATGGATTTAAAAAAAAGAGATAAGGCACGAGCCAAAGGGCTAAGAGGCTCAATGCGATTATCAAAAATCTTTTATTCATCATAGGGAATCGTCTTTCTATTTTTCCGTTAATTTCCAAACACCATTCCAATCTTCTTTGGGGGGGTGGATGAGAAAATCCTGGCATCTTTCGATGTGCATTTGGGCCGCAACATTACCAGGGTCAACAGCAAGAACTTCCTGGAATTTTTGGATTGCGTTTATAAAATTTCTGGAAGTATACAAGTCTCGGCCTTGGGCATAATTTTCTAAAAGAGATTTTTTATGAGACGGAAGCTCTTCTTCTATAAGACCTACCACTTCATAAATTTTGACTGGTTCTGTTTTTCCTTTAACCACGATAAAATCTAGCTCTCTTGCATGAATCAAGTTGGAGCAAGTTTTGTATGTTTTTTCGCTTATGATTATGTCGCATCCATACTGCTTTGTTGTTCCCTCTAGTCTTGAAGCCAGGTTGACACCATCGCCAATGGAGGTAAGCTCCATGCGCTTGCTTGATCCGATATTCCCGCTAATCACAGAGTCTGTATGGATTCCAATCCCTATTTTGATAGGCTTTTTTTTCTGGGATTCTCGTATTTCATTGAATTTAGCAAGGCGTTTACGCATTTCCAAAGCAGTTTGCACAGCATACCAGCCATGACCTTCTAAGGGTAAGGGAGAACCAAAAACAACCATCAAGGCATCGCCTATGTATTTATCCAGAGTTCCTCTATACTTAAACACTACGTCAACCATGACTTCGAAGTATTCGTTAAGCATGGCAACAACTTCTTCTGCCTGCATGCCTTCTGTTAGCGTTGTATAGCTGCGTATATCAGAGAAAAACACAGTCACTTCTTTTTTCTGTCCGCCAAGCTTAATGTCTTCGCTGTTGAGCAACTGGTCTACTACTTCCTGAGTCATATAGCGGTACATCATTCCTTTGATGCGTTTTTCTCCACTAATATCTTCCATAACAACAAGCGCGCCGCAAATCTTTTCAGGATCTTCTACATCTATAATGGAATTGATAGAAAGATTGATGTTGTGCTGCTTTTCTCCATGGAGTATCAGCGTTTGTTCTGGATAGTATTGGGCTTTGGATTTTTCTTCTTTAGGCGACATCGCAGAATCCAGACATGATCCGAAATTTCTTTCTTTTATGGTCAGGATTTTTCGGATATCCATGCCCTCCATCTTTTCATCTAGCGATAGACCAAGCAATCTTTTGGCACTGTCGTTTGTAGCAATCACAATTCCATTTTTGTCTGTAGAGATGACTCCATTGCTAAGGCTTCTCAGAATATCTCTTTGCATTTGTTCTTGCTGCTTTATAGTCGCAAATAGTTTAGCATTTTGGAGAGCTACGCCTGCCTGGATGTTGAAGGCTTGCATAAAGTCAATATCTAGCTTGTTGAAGCTTGTTTTCCAGCAATCAGGAGGGTTGGGCCAATCTTTGGGATCATAGACTGGAAAGTCTCCTTTGCGCTTTTTGTTGATGAGCTGGGTAACGCCAATGAGTTCCTGGTTGCTGTTGAAAACAGGAACACAAAGCAAGCTACAGGTACGATAGCCTGTGATCTGGTCTGTTTTTTTAGCTGTTTCTGACTCAGGATGCTCGTAAAGATCGAAAGGAATCATGAGATCTTGTTTGCTTTGCACTACTTTACCAGCAAAGCCTGCATTTTCAGGAATTCTGATTTCTTTGATTTTTCCATCTGCCATAGGAATGTTGGCCCAGAGTTCTTTTTTTTCTTTATCAAGCATCCACAAAGTGATGCGGTCTGCTTCGATCAATTGTCTTGCCTCGTTCATTACGAGTTTTAAAGTCTCGTCTAATTCAAGACTGCCCTTGCTTAAAGTTTGAATCGAAGACATCAAGGATGCCGCTGCTCTTTGCCTTTGGGTAGCTCGGTAAAAAGAACGGGATGATTCTAAAATAAGACGGATGGATGGTTCAAATTCTTTGAAGAGCTGGTGGTCTTTTTCTGTAAATCCCTTCAAGTCTACTTGCTCTGCCAGGCTTTCTTCTGGATCATGAATCAGCTTGAGTTTGTTGAGTAGCTGTAGAACGGCAACAGTATCCCCCTGGTTGTCCAATACTGGTAAAGCCAGCATATTATAGGTTCTATAGTTTGTTTTGGTGTCCATGATGCGGCGAGAAGCCGACCTTGGGTCTTTATAAAAATCATAAGGAATGTTGATTGCTTTTTTATTGCTGACGACTTCGCCTACAATCCCTACATTGGAAGGGAGCTTTAGCTCAAAAGGAGAGCCTACTTCTTCTTTGTCTACAATAGGCAAAAGCTCGTTTCTCTCTTCATCTAAAAGGTAGATGATGGTACGGTCTGCCTTGAGCAATTCCCCTGTTTTCATAGTGATAAAGCGTAGCATTTCGTCGAGAAAGAGTATGGACTCTAAACCCTGGCTATCTTGTACACTGTCTAGCATGGAAAGCGTCTGGTTGACGATCTTGAGCTTGCTTGCCATGTCTGATGCGACTTGCTTAAGCTTTTTTATTTTTTCTGAAGCTACTTCAGGTGGTTCTTCCACAGAAACAAGCTGTATTGTGCATTCATTGTCTTCCATCTCTAAAGATGCAGGCACTTCTTGTTTCGGGATTCCCTGCGTTTGGTTGTTTGGGTTTATTTTGCTGAATGCCTGGGTCTTAGGGAAGGTTTTTTCTTGTGCAAAAGCGTATTGCATAAGCTCTATTCTGTTTAAAAAGGCAAGCAGTTCCTGGCAGCTTTGAGGGCGCATGGCTGGTTTTTTGGAAAGCATTTTATGGATAAGCTTTTGAAGCTCAGCGGGAACATCATTGCGCAAAGCCTGCATATCAGGGCATGGTGATTGGACATGGGCTTCCATGATATCTTTTGCTGTACCAGCAAAGTAAGGTGTTTCGCCTATAAGAAGATAATAGAATAAAACGCCTAGAGAATAAATATCGGAACGGATGTCGGACTTTTTGCCTTTGCATTGTTCTGGCGAAAGATACTGTGGCGCAGTAGGAGGCAGAGAACTGTCTACTATTTTTATTTTTGTTTCTTGCAAAAAAATATTACTGGCTTTAAGATTTTTATGTGTAAAACCTTGAGAATGAATTGCTTCCAGACCAGAAGTAATTTCTTTTATAATGTTTATGGATTCTTGTATGGAAAATACTTTCTGCTGTGCGAGTATTTGCTGTAAGCTTTTTCCCTCTGCTTTTTCTCTTACTATTGCAAATGTTTCTTCTTGTATTAGAGAATAGATCTTTCCCAGATTGGGATGAAGAACTTTTTTGCATTCCTGAAGAGATTCAAAGAATCGTTCTAAAAATTTTTTGTTTTCTGTTGCCTTGCCTTCTAATAGCTTTAAACAGCATTGTCCATATTCTGGGTGAACAATAAGGTAAGTAGTTCCTAATGAGCTTTTCCCTAGTTTTTCTACAATTTCCACATTTTGATTGAATGCTTTTTGAATTTTATCATCGATTATCATGGGCTATCCTTATGCATTATATAACGTCCCAGAGCATTGCCCCATGGCTGTCAATTTAAGATGTAAGGTTATGCTGAAGCGATCGCTCCGTGTAAGCCTTCTTTCAGGAATCCAAAAAACAGGTACCAAGTTTTCCTTTGTGACATGCTTAAGATTAGAATAAAATTTTTTGATACGCCAAGCGGTACTGTTTTTGATTCCTTACAGAAGGC
>JABWCH010000260.1 GCA_013359215.1 Candidatus Brocadiia bacterium
CCTTTTTTGCCTTTGTCTTGCCCTGGTCGGCTTGATTTTTATCTTTGCCATTCAAGGACAGCTTCAGGAATCGTTTGGGATTTTCTTTGCCGCTGGCTTTCTGATGCTACTTTCCTCGATATTTCTATGCTATTTCCTTTCCCTCCATGGCCGATCCTTCAGGCAAAAGGAAGGATTTAGCATATTGGTGTATGCTTTTAGAAACAGCCTCAGAAAACGATCCCGCAGCCTTGCCATGATTGCTCTTTTATCAAGCAGCCTTTTCCTTGTCGTGTCTGTTGCTGCCAATCGCAACAACCTGGATCTTTCTGCTCATGAAAGATCATCAGGAACAGGAGGATTTGCACTTTGGTGTGAAACATCTCTTCCTTTTTTCCATGATCCTGAAAGCCTGGAAGGAATCCAGGAGCTTGGCTTTTCTCAAGAAGAAGCCAAAGTCATGAAAATCTCAGCCATCCGTAGCAGGCAAG
Source organism: Candidatus Brocadiia bacterium (assembly GCA_013359215.1). Taxonomy (GTDB): domain Bacteria; phylum Planctomycetota; class Uabimicrobiia; order Uabimicrobiales; family JABWCH01; genus JABWCH01. Next base: position 471 of record JABWCH010000260.1, read on the forward strand.
GAGACGATGCCAGTTGCCTGAATCTGAACCGAGTGCAAAATCCCGTTTTGTGGGGAATCCCTGCTTTGTCTTTTGAAAAAAGCCGCGCCTTTTCTTTTGTTACAGCAAAAGACAAAAGTATATTGAAAAACCCCTGGTCTTTTCTGGACAAAGAAATCTCTCCAGACACAATCCCTGCCTTTGCCGATCACAACACCATCCTTTGGGGGCTTGGGAAAAAAATAGGAGACAGAATACCCTATCAGGATGAAAGAGGAAATACATTCTATGTACAGCTTGTCGCTTCCCTGGAAGATTCTATTTTTCAAGGAAAAATCTTGATTTCAGAACGTTTTTTCCTTCATTTCTTTCCTTCTGATGCTGGAATCCAGAAATTTCTCGTTGACGCAGACCATTCCGAGTCACAAAGCATTGCAAAGACACTGAACTATGTCATGGAAGACTATGGCATAGAAACCACCATGGCAAAAGACCGACTTTATGAATTCCAATCTGTTCCCAACACATACCTGAACATTTTCCTGGCATTAGGCGGCTTAGGAATTGCTCTGGGAACTTGCGGTTTTGCTGTTCTTATCAAAAGGAATATTATTGAAAGGCACAAAGAAATTGCCATCTTGCAATCGCTTGGCTTTCAGAACCAGGGCATTGTAAAGCTATTTCTTTTGGAATACCTTTCTCTTGTTCTGGTTTCTATTCTCTGCGCCTTGTTTTGCTCACTTGTAGCCCTTTTTCCATCCTTAAAATACTCCTATTCCCAGATCCCCTGGCTCTGGATTTTGAGCTTGCTATCAGGGATTTTTTTAAATTCATTGCTTTGCGCCTTCTGGGCTATAAAATCAGGCATGTCCAGCCATGTACCAATCTCTGAAAATTTCTCCCCAGGATATTTATAGTGTAAGTTTCGCTTGATTTTCTTCATGATGAAACTTTAGGGATAAGCCAAGAGGAGTGTAAGCCTTATTTTTTCATTGACAATGGGTTAAAAAAATTTAAGATGAAATCAAGATTTATTTTCTTAGAAAGGCTAAAAAAATTATGAAAGAAATCACAGTAGCAGGGGTTCAGATGACCATTGAGCCGCACAAAATAGAAAACAATATACAAAAGGCAGTTTTATGGCTGGAAAAGGCGGTTCGTGTCAGCCATGCTGATCTGGTGGTTTTTCCAGAAAGCATCACAACAGGCTTTGTGCCTGGAGTGAGTACAGAAGAACTATATAAAAGTGTAGACACAATACCAGGCAAGATGACGGAGAAGATTTGCAAAGCAGCAAAAGACCTGGGAGTTTATGTTGTTTTTCCTACCTATGAAAGAGGCGAGGAAAAGAATATTGTTTATAATTCCGCAGCTTTGATCAGCCCCAAGGGAGAGGTTTTAGGCGCGTATAGAAAAACGCATCCCTTTCCTAAAGAAAGGGCATGGACTACGCCTGGATATGAAACGCCTGTATGGGATACAGAAATAGGAAAAATCGGAATCGTAATTTGCTATGATGGCGATTTCCCAGAGCTTTCGAGAGTCATTGCCATGAAGGGAGCGGAGATTCTGGTAAGACCATCTGCTTTCTTGCGTTCTTTTGATATATGGTGCTTAACCAACTCTGCCAGAGCTTATGACAACCATGTTTATGTTGTCGCTGTGAATGCTGTAGGAACAGATGCAGGCGGCACGCTTTATTTTGGCAATAGTATGATTGTAAGCCCCATTGCGCAAAGGCTGGCTCAAGCCAGGTCACAAGAAGAGATCCTCTTTGCAAAGCTTGATCCCAACCCCTTGATGAAGGTAAGCTATGGAGTGGATTCTCCTATGATTTTTAACCATTTGCAAGACAGAAATATCAAATCCTATAATGGGATTTTACAGGAAGCAAACAGCCCTTTCCCACCTTTTAAGGAATAGACTCCATGAAAGAAAATCTCAAAATTCATTCTTTTGCTGTAATTCTAAGAAATATTATTGACTTAGGGAAACCGCAGATGCCCGATTTTTTCGAGCAGGAAGAAGCAGAAGAGCTTTTTTCTGAAGTTTTAGAAAAAAAGACAGAATGGTTTGAAGTGATAAAATATGTTTTTGGGCAGGTCTGCACTCTAGCCAAAAAAGACATTGTCCACCTCGAATTTCCTTGCGTGCAGCTTTTGGATCTCCCCAAAGTATACTATATGGAAGATGCCGAAGTTCTCAAAAATTTTGAAAAAAATCCTTTGCATACTGCTCAGATCTACCTCTCTATCCATCGCTCTGGGGTTTTACAGACCAATATCCACATACGCTTTGAAAACGAGGAAGGGTATTCTGTACAGCAAGCCATAGATCTCGCAAGATTGAATCTTCGCACTCTGGCAATCCAAATCCCAGAAAATCTGGCAAAAAAAGTAGAAATTTCCCAAAAAGAAGACAGAATACGATGGATTCAAAGCGAAAAGGGTACATTTTTGGTCGCCAGTCTGAAAGACTTGACAACAGAACTTCTGCGCCCTGTAGTATGCCAGATTTTACAAAAAAAAGGCTCGCTCAATCCCATACGAGACAACCGATGCATTTCCTCTACCCTGGTTCAGGTTTATAAAACAAGCCCTGAATGCAAATCCATAGAAAAATTCGTTGAAATAGGCAACTATGGCAAGGAAATCCGAGGGCTAGGCTCTCTGGACCGTTCTTATGAAGGACGCAGCGATGCTATCGTAGAACAAAGCTTTTGCAATCTTTCCGTGGATGAAGAGGTGGGAGTCTTTACCTTTGGGCTTTCCGATCTTATGCTTTTCGATACACACTTTGGCGATATCGTAGAAAAAAGCTTCAAGGAAAAATCCTTTAAAGACCCTTATGCTGTGGTGCTTTACAATTCTTCTCACTATAGCTGTCTCTTAGAATGGGTCTATCTTGAAAAATATTTGATTGACCTTTACAGCCGTCTTCTTTCCCAAAGCATTGCCAGGGAAAAGACAACCCCTGAGCAAATGCTGATTATCCAAAAACAATCCATGCACGATTTGATCGCCTACCAATCAGGCATAACCCCCTATCCTTCCCGCGAGGAATTTTTGGAAAAAGCACGCAATGCCCACCGTATACCAGAAATGCAGGAAAAATTGGAAAAAAAGAGAGATCTGGCAACAGACTACGTTATCCAGGAATACACATTGCGCACCAACAAAAGCATCCATTTGGTCAATATTTTCGTTTCTGCCAGCGCGGTTTTCGCCTTGATGCAGGTTATTCTGGAAATACAGCAGGTAGGAAGCAACAAAAGTATATGGGGAATCGTTACAACCATTCTTTTTGCTTTAACGCTGATTATCTTGTGGGGTATTGATAAGTTCTACACAACCAAAAAATCTTAAGGGGATTATGATGTACTGGCATTTGAGATTGCGTATTTTAAGGCGCGGATCAGGACATAACGTCACTAGAGAAACCCTCAGCAGCACACTCAGGCTTTTCATAGCATCGAACCAGATATATTGCTTTTCCATAGGCAGCGGCGAGAATGATTCTATCTTCATCAAAGAGCTGCATGCAAACCATGCTATCATGAAAATAGAAAATTCCAAACTCATTCTGGAAGCAAAGCATAGTTGCGAAGTATACACACAAGGCACAGTCAGCCCTGGCTCTCGTTCCAAAAGCGGCCAATTAGAAAAAAAGGCCATAGAACCAGGCGAAAAATTTAGCGTAAATCTGGAATCCTCTTTTGATTGGAAAATGGTTTTTCCTGACCAGACTGTCTTCTTGGGCAAGATTTTTCGATCCAAAGAAAGCCTGCTCCCAGGCACACAAGGCTATCTTGACCTGGACTATGGCATTATAGACCAGATCCAGGAAAGCCCTGTTTCCTTGATTTATAAGACCAAAAGCAAAAAAGCAGTCAAAGTACTAAGGCCATCGCTGGTCGATAGTCAACAAAAAGTCCCGTTGCGATTCATCAACGCAGCCCGAAAGTTCCAGAGCTTCCGCACTCCGCTATTTCTCAAGATTCACGAAATAGTCTACCGAAGAGACATGAATCTATGCTTTATCACAACACCTTATTTTGAAGGCGAGCCATTAAACAACATTCTGGCACGCAAGGGAACTCTATCTCTTTTTGAAGCAGCAAGAATCATAGAAGGCGTTACCCTGCGACTTCTGGCCTTACAAAATTACCATTCTTGTTTTCGAAACTTAGCCCCTGACAATATCCTCGTAGGAGAAAATGGAGAGATTGCTCTCACAGGCTTTTTCCTCGCGAAATCCGATGTTTCTATGACAGGAGAGATGGATCAGATGATACGCGCAGGATACACCGCTCCAGAGCAAATCCATAGCCCATCGGATGTAGATATTTCCGCTGATGTTTATTCTCTAGGTGCTATCTACTTCAATATGCTTGTTGGCGAAGCCCCCATACAAACCGATAGCAACATGGAATACACCCAGATTCTTTCTTCTTGTAAACCTATGTTGGCAAAAGATATTCATAAAATACACCCTGGAATCCCTGACACAACATGCGAGCTGATTGCTTCCATGCTGTCTTTAGATAAAAACTACCGCCCTACGCCTATCAAAATACTCCAGGCACTCTCTTCGGGAAAATCAGATGAAGTTGGCAAACTAGCACTAAAAACAAGAGCAACAGAAGTCAATGTTACAGCTAGAAATCTTCCTGAAGAAAAAGACAATAAGAAATCCAGAAAAAAAATCAAACTTAGCGAATCAGAACTCAGGCAGCTCAAAAGATCTCTCGAAGATGGAGAAAGAGAGCTTACCGTGGAAAATTTTGCCTTTATTGAAAAGCTCAACATTATTTCCACCCAAGAACAATCTGACCCTAACCCAAAAAAAGAACTAGCGAATGTACTCAAAAATACCCTTTTGATTCTATTTTTCCTGGTAGGCATCCTTGCTGCTATTTTATTTGTATTGCAGCTTTATAAATAATGTTCAAAAGTCTTTATAATCTGAACGGCAAATTTTGAATCAAGAGAAAAGACTATGCAAGACTTGTTTTATAACAACATGACTTTTGGAATGCATTTAGAAGAATTGAGAAAAAGAATTCTATACTGTTTGATGGCTTTTTTTGGGGTGACTATTCTTACAATCATAGACCAAAGCTTTTATATGGGCTTGATCCTTTTGCCTCATCTGAACACTATGCAAGAGCTGAACCAGCCAGCCACAATACAAGTTCTGCACTATGAAGAATCTTTTTTCTGCCATCTGAAGGTTTCTATCATTGCTTCTTTGATTCTTACAATTCCTTTTATCTTTTACCAGATGTGGCTTTTCATATCTACAGGACTTTACGAGTCAGAAAAGCGGTATTTTGGGGTTTTCTTTCCTTTCATCTTGTTGTTTTTTCTTACAGGAATCCTCTTTGGATATTTTATCCTGATCCCCCTGGCTTTGAAATTTCTGGGCGGCTATGGAGAAAACATACAAATAGGATTTACCCTTTCTTCCTATTTGTCCCTTTTTTTTGTTCTTACTTTTGTATCAGGCATTATCTTTCAATTGCCTTTGTTGATGCTTTTTTCTATTAAGATAGGCATTCTAAAAAGCAACTACTATCTGGAAAACTGGCGGTATGCTGTTCTTATTATTTTTATTTTAGCCGCAGTCCTTACACCTCCTGATGTTGTCACACAATTGCTGCTGGCAATTCCTATGCTATTTCTTTACTTTTGTGGCATTTTTTTATGCCGCACTTCGGAAAGAATACAAGAAATCCAAAATTTTTTTTATCAAAAATAATCCTATTTTTTTGGGAAAGTGAGAAAAAGAAAAAATGAAAACAATTTTTGCATCTATATTATTTTTCTTTGCTATTTTTTGTTGCAGTGAAGATGGCTATCAAGATTTGTTTACTTTATCCTGGGGAAAGGCGGAAAACGAGCTTGGATTCCAGCATATTTCTTTGGGTGGAGTTTCCCATGAAGAAGGATATTTTGAACTTTGCTATGGCCCTCAATCCATTGCTGTAAGAGAAGGAAAAGAGATTTTCATTCTCGATAAAGTTCGTGAGCGCGTTGCTGCATTCGATTTCCATGGAAAATTTCTAAGATCTATTCCTGTAACAGGTTCTGTTCTTGGACTCTGTGTTTCCAGCAGAGGAACTTTAGTAGCATACTCTCCTGTAGAAAAATATGCAACCATCATAGAAGGCGATCTGGCAGGCAAAACCATGCATGCGCCTAAAGAATTCACAGCATTGAGCGAAGTATGGTTTGAAAAAGAAGAGCTTTGGGGACGCTACAATGAATATATCGCAAGACTTGATGCAGACAGCAGAACAGCCATTCCTTTTGCCTACACAAGATGCCTTTCTACCCAAAAAATGGAAATAGGGATTGTCGGCAGTCGCAATGCTTCTAAGGTTATAGACACAGATCTCTATCTTTGTGATGCCATTGCATCAGGAAAAATTTTAGAGGGCGAAAGAATCTTTGTCCATACAACCAAAATCGCAAAAGAAGGGAAAAAAATCCAGGAATTGGTTTGCTATGACAGCGAAGGAAACGCTTGCGGAAGCATTTCTTTAACACCATCATGCACAGAAATCTTTAGTACATACAGCACAGAAAAAAACGGAACAGTGTACGAGCTTGTTATTGCTAAAAGTGGTGTCATAGTAAGGAAATGGAATATCCCTGCATCGACTTTTTCTTCCCAAAATTCTTTGCCAGAAAGCATCCCTTTGGTTCTGCCTCCAACGTCGCCATCATCAAGAGCTACTGTCAATGTATGGTTTAGAAGTAGTAACACAGTAAAGACAATGGATTTAGAAGAATATATCAAAGGCGTTGTATCCAGAGAAATCTATGCTTCGTGGCATATAGAAGCGCACAAGGCAATGGCTACAACCGCAAGGACATACGCTGTTGCCCGCTACAGGCATCCAGAAAAATCTCCCAAGGCACACGTTTGCGATACAACATGCTGCCAGGCATGGACAGCAAGCCATAGTTCTAATGCTATTGCTGGTGTGAACGCAACTTCTGGACAATATGTCAAAAAAGGCTCTACAAGAATCAGCGAACCTCTCTATTTTAGCCATTGCAATGGACACACAAGAAACAGCGAAGACTACGATAGCTGGAATCCTATTGCCTACTTACGAAGCCAGGCATGCATTTGTGGATATACATCCTACTACGGTCATGGAGTAGGTCTTTGCCAATATGGAATGCAAGCCTATGCTCTAAAAGGATATGGATATATCCAAATCATACAGCATTACTATAAAGATTGTTCTGTAGGGCAATAAAAATAATATTTCATTAACAGTAAGCGATGAGAATTAAATAATAGGAGTTATGCAAAGAGATTTTTATTTGGGGGAAAATTTTTGTAAAAATTTTCCCCCAAACCCCCTTTAAAAACTTTTA
>JABWCH010000261.1 GCA_013359215.1 Candidatus Brocadiia bacterium
TATATTTGATTCCTTATAGAAGGCTTACACTACGCTCTTCTTATCCTTGAGTAGATAACATAATCTATTGTAAGACAAGCTATTAAAACTTAACATGTATGTCGTAATCTTAACCGTCATACGTGTTAAGTTTTATATAATTCTTTACCCCGTAGTGGTTTAACATACCAGCCCAGGGCAATACCCTGGGTATTGGGACTATTCCCTGTTCCTTTTAAATTAGAGATACAATGGACTCAAAAAAAATCCGCCTGACCTTTTCCAAACAATCATAGAACAGTAAAAAAATTCTTCTACAAGACCCTAAAAGGATAAAGAAAGAAGATTATAGCATAAACCATGCCCTGATCCAAGCAAAAAGGGTTGAGGGAAATTGTATTTTTTAGGGGGAAAAAAGATTTGACTTGTTTGTATGATTAAGAGCCTATCCGAAAAATCCTTTTGGCTACAAATTTCGATGCATCTCGGATAGCTTCGTCGAAAGTGACAAAATTGTCCTCAGAGTAGCTACGGCTACATTTTCGCCTAAAATTATTTTTCGGATAGGCTCTAAGAGATAATAGAGGGGTATAAAAAAAACTCCTGCCAGAGGCAGAAGCAAAATTATAAAAAGATTATAGCATAAACCATGCCATAATCAAAGCAAAAAATGGTTTGCTGCCATGCAGGAGGAAATGTTGGTAATTGGTTTTTATCCAAAAATTTGCAGCTACGGCGAAGAGGAAATCCTGCCCGATGTCCGCTGTGAGTGCTATGTTTTAGAGGATGGGCAAAGTGTCATGAGTGAAAGATGTCTTAGTTCTAAATAAAAAAATCACAAATTCTATTTTCTCCTTGATTTTGCTTTGCCTTTGCTGTATACAATGGCTTATAATTGAAATGAGGCATGTTTTCTTTTGTGAAACATGCTTTTTTTATGGGACAAAGGCAATTATAAACATCTTTCTCGGCTTTGTCCAGAAAAAAAATTTCCCCTATCGCTGCTAGAGGCATGGCATGGATTCTATTCTCATGCCTTCCAAAGGCAAAGCCTGGAATAATCAAAGAAAATGGGAGGCAAAGAGTTCGAAAAGAAATATGTGTATTGCATTGCAGCAAAAAGGCATTTTATACCATAGAATAATAATAAATATGATATAAAAGATATGAAAAGCAAACAATTTCAGGTTATAACCCCCAAAAAAAAATTTCGAGTCAGGAGAGTATAAAATGGAAAAAAAAGAATACTGGAAATCAGAATGGAGCTTGGTCTTAGCAGGTTTGGGAATGGCTATTGGCTGTGGGAATATCTGGCGCTTTCCTAGAATAGCAGCACAATACGGTGGAAGTACATTTATCGTAGCAAGCATCATTGCTCTTTTTATATGGTCTGTTCCCATATTGGTATTGGAAATGGTGATGGGAAAAAGTACCCGCAAAGGGCCTATTGGGGCTTTTAGTTCATTTTTAGGAACGCGCTATGCCTGGATGGGCGGATGGATAACCTTCGTTACTTTGCTCATCGGATGCTACTATAGCGTTATAACAGGATGGTGTTTAAAATACATTGGTCTTTTTGCAGGTGGCTTTCCTAAAGATATTGCTCCTGGCGACGTATGGAACAGCTTTATCGCAAGCTATGAACCTGTCTTTTTTCATTTCTTAGCCCTTGCCATAGGCATCTTCCTTGTTATCAAAGGAATACAAAAGGGCTTAGAATTGGCAAATAAAATTGTTTTACCCTTACTTTTTCTTTTTATGTTTTGCATTGCAATATTAGCCATTTCTAGGCCAGGAGGAATAGGAGGAGTAGAGTATTTGTTGTTTCGATTCCAGTTCCAGGATTTTCAGAATCCTGCTTTATGGCTCGAAGCTTTTGCCCAATCGGCATGGTCAACAGGAGCAGGATGGGGATTATGGCTCACATACGGTGTCTATTGCCCTGAGAAAACGCCAGTCGTGAAAAACTGCTTTTTGATTGCGACAGGAGATCTTATAGCATCTATTTTAGCAGGTCTTATGGTAATCCCTACGATTTTTTCCCATGTCACTAATGTCCAAGAACGAATGACTATCTTAAGCTCAGGGAATCAAGGGCTGGCATTTCAGCATCTTGTAAATCTTTTCCAACAAATGGAAATGGGCAGGCTTTTAGGCTCTGTTTTCTTCCTTGCGCTTTTCCTCGCAGCTATTTCTTCCCTCATTGCCATGCTTGAGCTTGGCGTAAGGTCTTGTATGGATACGCAACTCAGCCGTAAAAAAGCAGCATTATTCGTTACTCTCTTCATTGGTTTGCTCGGTATTCCTTCAGCATGGAGCATGTCTATTTTCAGTAATCAAGATTGGGTATGGGGGTTAGGTCTTCTGATTAGCGGACTCTTTGTCGCTTTGGCGGGGATTATCAAAGGTGTCCAAAACATCCAAAGCAATCATCTGCCATCCATAGGGAAATGGTGGAAATATTGCATTCAATACTGCATTCCTATATCCTGCTTTTTCGTGCTTGCCTGGTGGATGGTAGAGTCTACCAAATGGGAAAACGCAAAGTGGTGGGATATTGCAGGTCTTTATACCCCTTTGAATGTAGCATTCCAGTGGGCAGGTCTTCTAATCCTCCTGATCCTATTCAACCGCTATCTTGCTAAATCATCCCAAAAATCCGAAAATAAAAATGCACCATAGAAACTAAGAAGTTACAGCACTTCTCATTTGGATTGCATACAAAATTAGGCAAGATTTGAGCCACGGATAAACACAGATGTACACAGATAATTTTAAAACAATTTTATCCGTGTTTATTTGTGTTCATCTGTGGTTCTCTTTTAATGTATGCAATCCATCTGAGACACGCTGTAGTGGTTACGCCAATTTTAAATGGAATTTTTTTTGCCAAGAATCTTTTGAATAGGCTATCTTGGCTGTCTTCCATGCCCTGGAGGTGGGCCTGCGGGGGCTTCCTCCTCAGTAATATATCCATCTTTATTCTTGTCATGATAATCAAAACGACTCTTAGGCCCATCGAATTCAGAACGGGATACTCTTCCATCTCCATCACGATCTAATCGCTTGACAAATCCCATCCCATTTGAAAGTGGAGTGGAAACCTTGTCAGAATTTTTTGATGAGCTACTGTTTTGTATCTTGAGTTTGTAAGGATAGGAGTTTTTGTTCTCCAAAGATGGTGCAGATTTCAGGTTGACAGAACCACCTCGTACACATCGAACATAATTTTGGATGCGAACCATATCGCCTTGAGGCCCATGGGACATGGGCTTTCCTGTTTTAAAATCGCTGCGCTGCGCACCAGCTCCATGGACATCCATGATTTTTTCGTGCATTTTTCCCAAAGCTCGTCCAAAGGAAACATAGACAGCACTTGATCCTGGATTTGGGCCATCAAGATGGCTAGTGGATGTCCAGAAGTATGGATAGTCTTTTTTTTCGTCTTCATTTGTGATCGCTGTAGTGTGAAAGATCGCTGCAATAGCAGGAGAATTCGTTGTATCAGGGGAACGGGAATAGTCAACAATGTATTGTAACTCTTTTGCATTGGGAAGCCGCCAGTCATTATATCCTGCATACACAAGGTTTTCTGCATACTGGAGGGCTTCCTGCCATGTCATTGCTTTTCCACTATCTTTTTGCATCCACATAAGCCCTGTAGTCTGGTCTGTGATTGTACCATCAGCATTGTCTTTAAAGCTGTTTTTTCCATATACAGCACCTCTTACATAGCGAACAAAAAATTTCTTGAGTTCTCGCGATCTTCCTGATTTTTTATATCCATAGCCCTTGATTCTGCCATCGGCAAAATTTACCCCAAACAGAGTTTCATTTCCGATCATCGTGGTGCTGGCATATTTTGTACTCGATAGCCACTGGGCATCAATGTATCTTTCCCCTGCCTTTATATCTCCAAATTCAAAGCCGAAATAGTCTGTGTTGATATAAGGAATGGCATTGGAGGGAATGGAGTAAAAATCTCCGCGACTAAATCCTGTACTTCCCCTGAAATCTATCAGGGAATAGAGTTCTTTGATGTCAGGAACGCGCCAGTCAGAATGCCCACCCAGTTTCATTTTTTTCGCAATTTGCTCAGCTTCTATCAGGCTGACTTTATTTTTATCAACTCCTTGCGACCACATCAAGCCAGTATGGAGATCGCTAATGGTTCCATCGCCATTGTTTCGATAGGAAGGAATATTCCCTTCATACTGTGCATCTTGCCCATAGAAAGGCTGTCCAGGCGTAGGGAATGCAATGGCTTTAAAATTATCGTAGCAAACATTTTGTCCCGTATCAGGAATAGGATTCCTTACGGATTGTTTTTCCTGAGAACCTATAAAAACAGGATAAAACAGAAAATAACACAGCAGGCTCAAATATATGCTTTTCATAAGATATTAAATCCCATATTAAAATCCAAATTTTATAATAACCAAAGTTTTGTTGGTTTGAAAACTATATCTCTAATCCCAAAATCCTCTCGTAAGTTCTTAGAAGTTTTTTTGCTGATTCCTTCCAAGAAAATTTTTTAGATTGCTGTAATCCTTTTTCAGAATATTGATTGCGTAATGAACTATCAGATAATAGTCTTTGGATCTGAAATTCCATCTCTTGTATATTATCAGGGGAAACAAGAATTGCTGCATCTCCTAGAATCTCAGGGAGAGAAGAAGCATTCGAAGCAATGACTGGCGTACCACAGGCCATTGCTTCTAGTGGGGGTATGCCAAATCCTTCATACAGAGAGGGGAAAAGGAAGATTGTCGCGCTAGAATATAGAGAAACAATATCCTCTTGTTGGATGTACCCAGGAAAGATAGTTCTGTTTTGCAAGCCAAGGTGCTGTAGACATTCTTCAATTTTTTCGTATTGCCAGCCTTTTTGGCCTGCCAGAACTAGAAATAGATTTTTTTCTTTTTGTATAACAGCATGAAAGCATTTGAGCAAAAAAGGAATGTTTTTTCGTGGTTCTAAAGTTCCCAGATAGAGGACAAAATCGCCAGGGATTTTATATTTTTTTTGGATGCGTTCCTTGGTATGGCTATCCTTTTTAGGATAAAAAATATTTCTATCTACGCCTGCTGGTATTACGCATACTTTGCTTTCAGGAATTTGCAAAAACTCCACGATTTCTTTTTTGCTATATTCTGAAACTGTTGTAATCAAATCTGTATAACGGCAAGATCGCAGCAGATTATCCTTGAATATGCTATAGTTTGTTTTGCTAAGCATTTCAGGATACCTGAAAAAGCATGAATCATGGATAGTCGCGATGGTTTTTCCTGCAATTTTTTTAGGAATGATGAAATTAAAGAAATGATAAACATCAGCATGAGAATGAAATAAAGAATTGTAAGAACAAAAATTGTATAAACCAGGATATCGGGCTATCATTCCATAATGCAAAAAAGGGCAAACCTTCCAAACTCGTTTCTGTGTACCAAAGCTATCCAAGAGTTTTCTATGGCTTTTCTCTAAAAACATAAAATCAAATAAATGCATTTCATATTCATGTGGAGATTCCATTTCTAAAAGGTTTTTGATAATATTCCAGGTATACTTTCCAACACCTGCATTTTTTTTTCTGCAAGCATGCTGCGTTTCTAATGCGATTTTCATAATAATCTTCTTTGCTAGTTTTACAATTTTACTGCCTGAAATTTCATAAAAGCCGCATGGTTAGAAGTAAAAATAGGAGGATCATTCTGGATGATCCTGGCAATAGCAGGATGTCGTTTGAAGTCTCTGTCTAAAAAAAATCGGATGCTTTTTCTATCCCATCCATCAGGATGAATAAAATCTGTATACAAAGAAAGATCGCCAGCAGAAAAGGGCTTTCTCTCCAGAGAGAGGAAATCCTGGCTGTCTCCAGGCATATTGAAGATAGCCAAATTCAAAAAATCAATATATTGGCTGTGCTGTATGGTAAATTCTTTTGTCTGGCAGGCACTTTCTTTGGTTTCCGCTGGAGTGCCAAAAAGTAGATAAATGTATGTTGCAATTCCAGCCTGAGAAAGGTTTTGAAGTGCAAGGGAAACCATCTTTAAGTCTATACCCTTTCCTAGATTGTCTAAAACCCTTTGATCTCCTGATTCTATGCCTAATTTCAGCATTATGCAGCCTGTTTTTTTTAGGTGTTTACAAAAATCAAAATCCCCCAAATCTTTTGTAATTCTAGCAAATCCATACCAGGGAATGCCAGGAATTTCTTCCGAAAAAGCTGTCATAAGAGAGGGGCTAAGGGCATTGTCTAAGAAATGAAGCAGGGATGGCTTTTGTTTGGCAGTCAGTTCCTGGATTTCCTTTAAAGCCTGTGTGTTAGGTATAGGACAATAGGCATTCCCTTCTGCTTTTTCAGGACAAAAAGCGCATTTCTTCCAATAGCATCCAGAAGACGCGCTATAAGGCAAAGTAAACCCAGGAGAAAAATACTCAGACAAAGGGAAAGCACTGTAGTCAGGAGTAAAAAATGCTTTTTTGCCTGTTATTCCCAGAATATCCATCAAGGGCTTTTCTCCTGGCCCAGAAATAAAGGAATCAATAAGCCAGTCAAAAATTCTGTTGCTCTGAAGCGTTTTGATCCAGGAAGAAACAAGCCCTCCGCCCATGATTATTTTTATACAAGGGAATTCTTTTTTAAGAAATCCTGCTATGGCAAAAGCGCATATTGCCTGACTAAGATAGTTAAGGGAAATACCCACAATCGAAATTCTTTCTTTTTCTATATACCCTCTGAGCCTTTGAGAAAAATAAGGATAGAAGGGGTTTTTTTCTGGCTCTTGAGCAGCAGCATTCAAATCGCTGCTTTTAGTAGGAGAAAAAATTTCCTGTGAATAGTCGGCAAGCCCTATCTGTGTTCCCTGGGGAGAAAGAAACTTTAGCGTGCGTGTTATATCCTTAATGGTTTTTATATACCTATCCTGATTTTGGTATGCAAACCAAGACTGCATGGAAGCAATATTCTTTTTTAAATTATGGAAAGCTCCCTTAGTCCAAGAATCCAGGAGAATATCCTTCCCAAGAGGCTTGCCAAGAATATAAAGAAGCCCTTCTATGTTAGCATCAAGGAGATAGTGTCTTACGCCATAGGACTGGAGCATCCCAGAAAGCCTGGCAATCCCAGCAGGGGGTTCAGATGGCTTTGCTATAGGGGGAAAGAGTAAAAGCATAAAAAGATTCCATGAAAATATAACGGAGGGGGAAATAGACTCATATTGTAATTTTACAGCTACGGAAACAACATTGCAACGAATAAATCTTATGGAAAAAATTTTGTGGCAAAAGCCTACAAAGGTGGCTAATTTAATATAGCAGTCAGCGTCTTACCAAAAAAGCCTTGACAAAAACAAGGCAAAGTTTAAAATCATTTTATGGAATGCACAAGAATACATACAAAGCAAATGGATTTTTCTCCTGAACCTGTTGTCCTTTTTCGGAAATCTCTTTTGGTTTTGGTTGGGCCGTCTGGGTCAGGGAAATCGACTTTTGCTAAAAATCATTTTCCCTTGACTATGATTGCATCTACAGATCATTGCCGTGCTATGATTTGTGATTTCCAGGGAAACCAAAGAATATCAGACGATGCCTTTGATCTTTTTTACATGCACATAGAAAAAAGGCTAAAAAACGGTTACCCTGTTGTAGCCGATTCTACTGCGCTTCGCAAAAAATACAGACAAAAATTTTGGGCAATGGCAGATAAATATGAGTATGAGAAGGTTCTTTTTCTTTTTGATCTGCCTTTATCTCTTTGCCAGGAAAATGATGCGTCCAGGCGCTTTAAAGTAGGCAAAGATGTGGTGGCGTACCAGTTTGGCAATTTGGAAAGAACAAAGCAAGAATTGCATGAAGAGCCTTATGATAAAGTTTTTGTCTTCAAGTCATTAGAAGAAATGCAAACATTTTCCTATCGTTGGCTTTCGGTTAAAGAGAGAGCGCAACAATCTCTTACCAATTCTACAGAACATGACGCTAGAACGAACTTTAAGGATTTTTTCATGGAAAAACATAAAACGATCATTGAGCCGTTTAAGATTAAGATGGTAGAGCCTCTTCGCAGTTTTACAAGGGAAGAAAGAGAACAGGCAGCTAAAAAGGCGGGCTATAACCTGTTTCTAGTGCCTGCCGAGTATATTACTTTTGATTTTTTGACAGATTCAGGAACAACAGCAATGAGTGCCGCCCAATGGGGCGCGATGATGGTAGCGGATGAAGTTTATGCAGGGTCTAAAAGCTTTGCAAA
>JABWCH010000012.1 GCA_013359215.1 Candidatus Brocadiia bacterium
GCTAAAATTCATTATCCTTTTTACCCAGGGCGTTGCCCTGGGCTAGTATATAAAACCCTTTCAGGGTAAAGATTTGCATCGAAAAGTTAACACGCATGACGGCAACGTTTAAAAGAAATATTTCTTGTTTAGGTTTAGAGCCTATCCAAAGGATTTTCGGATAGGCTCTTAATGAAGGAAAAGAAATGGCAAATATTACGCTGAACGGTAGGGTTTATACCTATAAACCCCTTTCTGAAAACGATAGAGGTGATTTTGTGGGAAAAGGGGCATTTGCGCAGGTATATAAAGCCACTGCCAGCGATAATAGCACTGTTGCTTTAAAAATTTTAAACGACAGACCAGAAAGCATCTTAGAAAAAGAGCTGTTGCAGAGACTGAACCATCGCTATATAGTTCGCATTTTAGATGCAGGAAGAGCTGTGAATTTCCAAAACCAGGAAATGGTCTGTCTAGTTATGAACTACGTAGAGGGACAAGACCTCTTTCGCTATTCTTG
Source organism: Candidatus Brocadiia bacterium (assembly GCA_013359215.1). Taxonomy (GTDB): domain Bacteria; phylum Planctomycetota; class Uabimicrobiia; order Uabimicrobiales; family JABWCH01; genus JABWCH01. Next base: position 500 of record JABWCH010000012.1, read on the forward strand.
GGAAAAAGACCAGGAAATCAAAATATCTTTGATGCTACAGATTTCATCTGCAATACAATACGCCCATGAAAAACAAATTTTGCATCGAGATCTTAAGCCTTCCAATATTCTTGTAGATAAAAAAGGCGAGCCTTGCGTGCTGGATTTTGGAATTGCCAAGTGGTTTTCCGAAGACAGGGCCATTCTTGCCCATAGCAATACCATTTTAGGAACGCCAGCCTATATGTCCCCAGAGCAATTCAAGGCTCTTCCCCTCGATAGCAGATGCGATGTCTGGGCATTAGGGGTTATTCTATATCAGATTCTTTGTGGGTATATGCCATTCCCTGGAAATGGATACCAGGAATTCTCTAAAAACGTGAGAACATCGTCTCCTAAACCCATTCCAGAAACTATAGATAGTGCCTTACAGAATATATGCTTAAAAGCATTAGAAAAAAATAGGGAGGAACGATTCCAAAGTGCAGCAGAATTCGGAAAAGCATTGCGGGGCTATCTTAAAGAAAAGTTTTTATCATCAGCAAAAAGCAAATACCAAAGAGAAACAGAGATTCTGGAGCTTCCTTGCGATCTCTATCTGAATAATGCTTACTGGCCTGCCAGAAGAAATAACCTTCTCCAATGCCAGGGTTTTCATAAGCCAGTCTTGCCTCTTAGTCTCTTTATCATAGGAAACCAGGACAACCCTGAGTGCGTTTTTTTAGCCTATCCCAAGCCACAAGGAAACCCGATGGGATTAGTGCAGGAACACCAGATCATTGCCTTATCGGAAAATATTATCGCTGCCCTTAAACAAGCCAATCGGCTTTCTTTTTTGCCATCGATTCCTTCCAAAGAATATCTTTATGTCCACCAAGATGCTTTTGAAATAGCCATCATATCAGGAAACAACATAGAAAAAGATTCCTGGCCTTATATGGGGATTAAAGCGAATGCTGCCAAACTTTCTGAACTCCTCTTCTCCTGCCTTGACAGCAGCAAATGCAGCAAAAAAATTCTGGATCTTTTGCAGGCAAGCTATAAAGAAGAGACAGTCTATGATCTGCAAAACCTTCTACAAGAAGACGAACTCGGAGAAATTGGTCTGCACCTGGCTTTAACCCAAGGAACGACAAAAGAAGCAATCGATGCCATAAAAAAAATACTGGATGAACTTTGTTCTCCTTTCCCTCTAAGAAGGCAACGGGTTGAAAAGCTTTTGCTTTTAGCAAAAGAAGAAACAAAAGAAGATACTGTTGTAAAAATCATCATGACCCAAGACAATACCGATCCTTTTCCAGAAAAAACACTAGACCATTGGAAGTATATTATCCAGGGGAAGCTAAGATATATATGGATTGTGCCAGGAAGAAAATTTGCCCAAAATGCAATCCAGGTTCTTATGGAAATGCCACAGGAATGGCCTATAGAGTTGTGGGAAAAATGTTGGAATAGTAGCCAGGGCTATCTTGACTGCACCCAAAAAGAGTGGGAAGACCTCACATTTTTGCAGCAAAGTGTCTATATACAGCATTACCAGGAACTGTATTCCCAATGGAAGAATATTCCTGTAGAAAAGGAAACCAAGGTTTCTGGTGTTTCTTTTTTCTTTCGTTTGATTCCGCCTGTAAGCTTTTGGATGGGCTTTGAGAATGAAGCTTTATATCCTAATGCCAAAAAGCACAAGGTCATCCTCAATAGTCCTTATTATATGGGAAAGTTTCCTGTCGCACAATTCCAATGGCAAGCTTTCATGAAAAAAAACCCTTCGTATTTCAAAGGGGAAAACCGTCCTGTGGAAAATATACCCTGGCACTTTTGCATCGAATTTTGCCAAAAAACAGGCTTTAAGCTACCAACAGAAGCCCAGTGGGAATATGCCGCTAGGGGGGGCACAAACACTCTGTACTACTGGGGCGACCGATGGGACAGAACCAAAATCAACAGTGCTTCTTACTGGATGAAAAAAGACATTATGGACTATAGTCAGACAATGCTTTTTGGCTTTATCAAAAAATGGCAAACCCTGGGAGCAGAAACAACCGATGTCGGACAATTTCGCCCCAATGCTTTTGGTTTGCATGATATGCTTGGCAATGTCTGGGAATGGTCACAGGATAGCTATGCCCCGTACTCTCAAAAAGAGCAAATCAACCCTGTTGGCCCTGCCCAGGGAATTGGATATGTCATCCGAGGGGGAAGCTGGGCTAATTGCGCCTGGGATTGTAGCTGCGCATACCGCGATTCCCGCCGCCCTGAATGCAGAGAAAATACCATTGGATTCCGCGTATGCTCTTCTTGCTGATCTAAGATTTAGGCAAAGAGATTTTTATTTGGGGGAAAATTTTTGTAAAAATTTTCCCTCAAACCCCCTTTAAAAATTTTTATATATTGCGGTGAAATCTTATTACGATTTATTGCTCTTCTTTAGATATTTTTGTAAAACACTCTGTAGCCTTTCTGGCTTTATCGGCTTGGTAAGAAAATCATCCATTCCAGAGGTAAGGGATTTTTCTTGTTCCTCCTTAAAAGTACCAGCAGTTAAAGCAATGATAGGTATGTGAGTTTGGGTTTGTTTTTCTTGTTCTCGGATTAGCCTGGTTGTTTCAATGCCATCCATCTCAGGCATTTGTACATCCATTAAAATAAGATCAATTGGGTTCTCCTGGATTGCGATTAATGCTTTTTTCCCATCCACTGCCTCTACGATATTTATATTAGGGAATATTTTAGAGATTTGGGTTTTCACCAGAATCATATTCATGGGAACATCTTCAGCAATAAGGATAACAGGGTTTCTGTCTGTATTAAAATCCTCTGCTTTATTGTGATATGATTCTTGGACAGATTCTAAAGGGTCATAGCACCCTTCATGAACGGATCTCAACATATTTTCTAACTGCCACCTCTTAATCGGTTTTATCAGATAGTCTTTCACTCCAAGCCGTTGGTACTCCTGGTTCTTTTCTTCAGAGGAAAGCTGATCCATAATAAAAATAGGAAGCCTATCGGGTGTGAGATGCAGCTTTTCGCGTATTATTTTTATGACTTTTAATCCATCCATGTATAGCATCTGGGCATCAATCAGAGCCAGATCAAAGGATTGGAGTTCTAGGGCTTTTAAAGCAGCTATGCCATTGTCGCAATCCACAGTTTCTAAACCCCAATACGATAGACAATTTTTTAGAATCCATCGGCTTGTATCATTGTCATCGACCACCAAAACACGTTTTATTTTCCATTCGCCAGGTAGCCTGGCATCGGGTTTCTGATCTTCTTCATATTCTGTCTTTATAGAGAAATAGAATGTAGATCCCTTGCCTATTTCGCTCTCTACGAAAATTTTGCTGCCCATTTTTTGGGCAAAAAAATCAGATATAACCAGGCCAAGACCTGTCCCACCAAACCTCCGCGTTGTAGTTCCATCTGCCTGAGAGAATGCTTTGAATAGCTTTGCTATTTGTTCTTGCGTGATGCCAATACCTGTGTCTCTTACAGAAAATTCATAGACTCCCTGTTTTTCGCCAAGATCGACAAACTTAACCTTTAATTCGACTTCTCCTTGCCCTGTAAACTTGACTGCATTGTTCAGCAGATTGATCAAGATTTGCTTGAGCCTTATAGTATCTATTTTAGCGATTTTGGGTATTTGAGGCGGAATATCCAATAGAAGTTCCAAATTTTTTTTATTGGCGTGGAACTGGATGACATCCATGGCTTGTTCTATTGTTTCGATTATGTCCGCATAGATGATTTCTAGCTCTAGCTTGCCTGCTTCAATTTTGGAAAAATCGAGAATATCATCAATAATACCGAGCAATGCCTTCCCTGACACATTAGCATTTCTTGTGTATTCTGTCTGGATGTTGTTCAAGGGAGTTTTTAAAAGCAAATCTGTAAATCCAATAACAGCATTCAGCGGTGTTCGGATCTCATGGCTCATGTTCGCAAGAAATTCACTTTTTGCCTTGCTGGCACTTTCTGCCTTTTCTTTGGATTTAATAAGAGCTTGCTCTAATTGACTTCGATTTCTTATATTTACTAACATTTGAGAAAATAAGTGAAGTAGACTTTTCTCTTTCTTAGAGTATATATGTTTCATTCTTACAGAATCAAAGCCAATAAAGCCTACGCATTCCTTGTCTCGCATCATGGGAATGGCAATCAGACTTTTGATTTGCTGGGATTCTAAAAGTTCTTTTAAACCATTTTCTTGAGATAAAGAGGAAACATCGGAGATGTAGACAGCTTCACCTTGTTTATGAGATTTGACCCATCCAGACACATTTTGGTTAGGAAATTTTTGCAATCTATGAATCTGGGGAGAAATTCCCTCAGCACACCATTCGTATGTGTTACTGGCTACGTCCTCATTCCAATCATACTCAAAAATATATGCCCTGTCTGCCTGTACAAAGCAGCCAAGCTCTTCTAAGGAATCATGGATCGTTTCTTCTACCTCAGATAAGGGAATGTTGATATATTTAGAAGCAATTTTCATCAAAAGCTCTTGCATTTTAGATTGATAGCGTAGCCTTTCTTCTGTTTTTTTGCGGTCGGATATATCCGTCATAACGCTTAAGAAATATTGTGTACCCTGGCTTTCAATCATTTCCCCAGAAAAAAGTCCCTCCAGGATTTTGCCAGACTTTGTTTTTACCTTTAGCTCAAAATTGTAAATTCTTTTTGTTTCCTGTAGCCTCTTCAAGGCTTTTTTTTGTTTTTCTTCTTCAAGGAACAAACCTAAATCAGAAACTGTTTTTCCTATGACTTCTTCTTTTGTATAACCCAACTTTTTGAGGAAAGACTGGTTCACATCTACAAATTGCTTGTTAGGAAAACCGCTGATCGCCATTAAAGCAGGATTATTTTCAAACATCTTGTTGAACTTCTGAAGAGCTTCCTGTTCTTTGGAGAGGTCTTTGGAAATTACTAAAATGCAATCTTTTCCATCCCATTTCCCAAGCCATATCCTGCTTTCTGCTGGAATCAGGCTTCCATCTTTGTGGGCAAGGGGCAAAGGGCAAACCGTTTTTTTCCCTGATAGCATATCTGCTAATATCTGCTTTGCCTCGCTGCGACTTTCAGGGCTATGCAAATCCAAAATATTCATATTGGCAAGATCATTTGCAGTGTATTTTAACTTGCGCTCCAAAGAACTGTTTGTATAACAAATCTTGCCATTCTTGTCGCTAACAACGATCGTATCGTCTACGCTTTCAAAGAACATACGGAAATTTTGCTCGCTGATCTTGAGTTTTTCTTCTATTTCTTTTCGTTCGGTAATGTCGCTATGAGACCCTGCCATACGGAAGGCAATCCCATTTTCATTTCGGATCGCTTCTCCTTTGGCTAAAATCCATCTTAGTGTTCCATCCTTATGCTTCATGCGAAATTCCATAGAATACTTTTCTGTTTCTCCAGCAAGATATGTTTCTATGCTGTGATTTACCCTATACACATCATTTTCGTAAATTAGAGAATCAAAAGTGCTTCGCTTATTTTGGAGTTCCTGATCTTTGTAACCCAGGATTTCCTTCCATCTTTGGGAAAGAAAGAGTTGGTTGTTTTGTATATCCCAATCCCAAATGCCATCGTTTGTCCCTTTGATAGCCAGTTCAAATCTTTCTTGTGCTGTTTTTTTATCTGTTATATCCAGAATAAAACCATCTAAAAAAATATGATTCCTAGAATCTGTTACAACCCTACCCCTCTCTTGAACCCAACGAATGTTTCCCTCTTTATGAAAAATACGATATTCTATATTCCATGGCTCATCATCCTGGATAGCTTCTAGTACTTTAGACATGACCATCTGTGTATCTTTTGGATGGATGATGCTTTCATAGCTTAGAACTCTGTTGTTTATAAAATCAGAGGCAGAATATCCTGTAATCAATTCCACTTCATCGCTCATATAAAGCATAGTCCAGTGTTTATCATTCTGGCATCTGTAAACAATTCCAGGGATGTTGGACACAAGATTGTGAAACTGGTCTCGGCTTTCAATCAAATCGGATTCATGTTTTTTTTGTATTGTCACATCATTGAAAAGGGTAGAAAAATAGCCCTTTTGATATGAGCTTACCTGAATCTGAAACCATTTTCCTAAGGAATCAAAGTAATGTTCAAATATTTCATTCCCGCCGTTTTGGGCTATCTGGCAAAAATAGCGAATCCAGTCAAAATCGGATTGCTTGATATAGGGCAAGACATCTGTGAGCTTTTTTCCAAGAATTTTGTCTTTGGGCCATCCAGTAAGTTTTTCAAAAGCTTTATTTGCTTCTACAAAAATACAATCCATGGGCTTGCCTGTATTGTTCAGAAGAACTTGATGATAAGCATAGGCAAGAGGGAATGCATCTAAGATTTGTATCACGCTATTTTCACTCATAATTTTTCCTGATTAAGAGAACTTTTATGATGGATTCAAGCGTAGGCTTCGTGTAAGCTCTATTTTACGCTTTGCGTAATTTTTTTCATGATGAAACTTTTACTATTAGAAAAAATCATGTTAGCAGATTTTGAGTTTTTTTTCAAAAAAAATTTTAATCCAGAATGAGGCAAAATATTTTTATATCATATTCTTATCTTTTTTTACAAAACACTCTTGATTTTCTTTGCCCTTTTTTTATAATGTCAGTCAGAAATTTTTTCCCTTTCTCCTTGTATTTTATCTTTCAGGAGTTTTTCTATGAAGTTTTTTTCGATGATTGTTGTGTGCTTTTTGCTACTGCTTTCCAGTGGTGTTTGTGAGAAGGTAGCAGCAACCCATTTGTATCACATGCACATGCCCAATTTTTGGCCTTATTTTGACTGCAATTCCTATGACTCTATACCCAATGGACAAAGAATATCCTATAAGCTCGATGGTGATATAGTTGTATGGCAAGACCAGGGCAAGAAGTTGCCTTATACACCCCACGATGATCTGCGTGCTTACTATGCACACGATGCCAAACAGCAAGGCTATACGCATCGTCCCCCTAATAAAATCCGAGATAACAACAGGAATTGGCGCAAATCAGGCGCGCAGCTTACCTTTTCTGGTGCTTTGATGACAAACATCCAGAATCTCGCAGACAGAGGGATTCATTTTTGGCAAGGATGGGCAGGGAATTTTAAAGATGTTTATTATAACACCAAGACAGAAAATGGTTTCCGCGCACTCGATTTCGTATATTTCACATACCATCATAGTATGGGCCCACTGATTGGGCCTGAATACTTCGAAAAAGAGCTTAGAATGCACGAGCATATCAGCCGTTCTCCTTTTTTCATGGGCGAAAACTACCAGGCTTCCAAAGGATTTTTCCCTACAGAACTAGGTTTTTCGGAAAGGCTGATTCCCACTTTGCGTAAACTAGGCATCGAATGGTCTTTTATTGGCAACACTCATCTTTCCAGAACACTCAAAGACTATCCCAACATGGATCTTTCTCATACCAATGACCTGATCAGCCCCCCCAATCCTGCATATATGGTAAATGAATCCAGCCAGGGACAATGGTATACAGAACCTATTTTCAACCAGAACAGAGAAGTTTGCAACAAATATCCCTTTGCTGCATTGCCTCACTGGGCAAAGTATGTAGACCCTGCTACAGGAAAAGAAGACAAGATCGTCGTCGTACCTGCTAACCAGTCTGCAAGCTGGCAGGAAGGATTCATGATGGTTGGCCCAGAGCTTGCCAACAATGTTGTTGCCAATGCTTCCCAAACAAACCGTCAGTGTATTTTTGTAACAGCCAAAGATGGCGACAACTCCAGTGGATATGGCAGTGGACAGGATGGATACGATAATTCTAGCCGAATCTATTCTGGTGGTTCTATCGAGGCCATGTCAGTCCAAGAGTATCTCAAGAAAAATCCCGTTCCAGCCAATGATGTTGTAGCAGTAGAAGATGGTTCCTGGATCGATACAGGCGATTCTCCTGGTGATCCCAACTGGTATCACTGGCAATTGCCCCCAGGACGCTGGCAGCATCCTAACAAAAAAGACAACGAACCCTTTACTACAGATCTGGAAACAGGATACCATTTCCAGATGCGTTTTTATGCACTCTTGCAAGCCTATTTGAACTATGCCATTACAGCAGAACAAATCCAGGTTTCCAAAAATAGCGGTAAGCCTCTGAGCATTGAGCAGATTACCAATCCTGTAAAAGGAACAGCCAATTTTGCTGAGCTAGGATGGTATTTCCTGACTTCCTCTTTGGATTCTGGCTTTGCCTACTATGGCGAAAACGTAGACGATACCATGAAACCCATCAATGGCATGGAAAATTCTCTTCACTTCACAAAAAAATTCGTACAGCAAAATCTTTCGGCTGACAAAACTGGGCCTACCATGTGGTGGGTACAGAGATGGCCTACCAACCCAGGCGGAATCAACAGAGATAAATCCACAGGCTGGGTCAGACGCTATTTCAATAACGAATTTACTATCTTTACTTATGCCTTTGACGTAAATGGCATCAAGAACATGACACTCAAGATCCGCGTAGATAAAGATGGTGTCAACCCTATCCATGACAATACCAATGAAGTATATGATCCACAAAGACTTGCTGGCGAACAGAAAAACATTGATCCTTATGCTGTGAGCGATTGGGAAGACTATGCCATGAACTATCGCAAGCTCCCCCCCAATGGAATGGAAAGAGATAAGGATTACAATGCCAAATACTATGATCCAGTTCCTGCTTCTATATGCGCTGACCTTTACTATTGTTATCTCGATAAATATGAAAATTGCCTTGTTGATTACTACATCGAAGCTGTAGACGGCTTGGGAAATGTAAAGCGTTCTGAAATCCAGCATGTATGGGTTGGAGACAAAAGCGGTATGAGACCTTTTATTACTGCTGAAGAGCAAATCAAAGTCACCAGAACAGCCAGCCTTCCTGATAGCAGCCCCTCAGGAACAGACGTTGTTTTGCAGGCAGAGGTTTCTTTAAAACAAGACACCGATGGACATCCTTACAACAAAGTCTTGAGAATCTATTTTGACAAAGCAACAGACAAGAACCATATTGCCCACTGGTGGTTCAGAGAAACAGCAGGCGGCCCTGCTGTTAAACCTGATGCTTCTTATCTGAATTCTAATTATGAACACACCGCAGGATCAGATGGTAAGAGCATAGATACCATAATGAAATACGATTCTGAAAAGGGGAAATATTACTTTGAAATTGGCCCATTCACCCAGGAACAACGCCCTAAATACATAGGACACATGCTTGGTGCTCCCCAATGGACAGAACAAAAAGAGAGCAAAATCAACTATATCATTGAAGTTCCTAAAATCGTAGTAGAAGTGGATATGACTTCTGTTGGGTTAGGCAAACAACAGATGGTTATGACAGGCTCTCAGAACAATGTATTTGCCTTCCAGTGCAAAAACAATATCAAGGGAAATCCTGGCACATACAATTTCCCTGTAGTTGCTCGCACAGAAGATGGTACATTGCAAACGCAAAAAAAATACTATATTTCTTATACAATTCGTTAATGGGACAATCTTAAGGAATCAGAATTAAATAAGTTCCGCCATTTCGAAAAAAAAAAATTTACCGCAGAGGCGCAGAGATCGCAGAGAAGAGTTAAAATTATACTACGAAGAATAGGAAGAACAAAAGAATCGGAGACAATATTTTTTGTTATTCTTCTCTCTTCTCTGCGTCCTCTGTGTCTCTGCTTTGAAATCATAATGGGGAAGTTATTTAATTCTTGTCGCTAAATTCAAAAAAATAAGCCGAAAGGAAAATGCAAAAAACTATGGAACGCACTCTAGTATTATTAAAACCAGATGCTTTGCAAAGAGGTCTTGTTGGTCAAATTCTCAAACGCTTTGAAGAAAAAGGCATGAAGATTGCTGGCATGAAGATGATGCAAATGACGCAGGAAATCGCTGCCAGACATTACCGTGCTCATGTAGAAAAAGGATTTTATCCTTCCCTTGTAAAATTCATGACAAGCTCTCCTATCATTGCTCTTGCGATAGAAGGCGTTGGTGCGGTTCATGTATGTAGAAAAATGACAGGGGCTACTTTTGGACTCAAAGCAGAGCCAGGAACAATACGCGGAGACTATGGAGTTTCCACAAGCTTCAATCTTATTCATAGCTCTGAAGATAAGGAATCTGCTGCCTGGGAATTGCCTATCTTTTTTAAAGAAGAAGAACTTTTTGGCTATTCAAAAGCATTGGATGGCTGGGTTTCTTGCGAAGAAGATCTTAAAAAAGCCGCATCCCTATAGAAGTTTTTAAAGAGGATTTGGGGAAAATTTTTACAAAAATTTTTTCCAAATCCAAAATCTCTTTGCGTAAAGTCTATATCGGACAAGCCGAAACCAAAAAGGTATGAATCACGAATGAAACGAATATAAAAATTACGCGAATGAAATTTTTATAAAAACTATTCGAGCCATTCTGCTCAAGCCAAAAATTAAAGGCTTTTCAACTGGCACAAGTCGTAACTTCTTAGTTTTTATTACGCATATTGTCATTTTTCTTTTTGTAGTAGAGCGATTTTATCTTGTATTTCTTGAGAGTGGGAAATAGACAAAGAGAGTGCTTTCTGGTAGTCATCTATTGCGCTTTGGAATTGGTTGGTTTTGGCAAAGATTTCGGCCCTGTCAATATAGGCATTAGGGCTGTCAGGGCATAAGGAAATTACCTGGGTAAATTTTTCGATGGCCTTTTCCAGATCCCCAATTTGAGCGTAGATCATTCCAAGAAGGCCATAGCCAGAAGCAGACTGAGGATTAAGTTGTAGCGTTTTTTGCAAATCCAAGATCGCTTCTTGATAGAGTTCTTTTTCTGCATACAATTCTGCTCTGTTTTCATAAGCCAATGCATTGTTTTCATCTATAGAAATTGCCTGATTATAGCTTTGCAGTGCCTCTTCAAAATGGTTCAAAGATTTCCATGCTTCCCCCTGATATATAAGGGCTTCTACTAGAGACGGGTTTAAAGACAAAGCATAAGCAAAATCTTCCAGGGCATATTTGCTATGGCCTTGCTGCCATAGATTATAGCCCAAAAGGAAGTAAGAATAGGCTCGCCTTTTTTTTTCGATTTCTTTTTGTTCCTTCCAAAGAGTTTCTATCAGTTTTCCCAAAAGATTTTCCTTGATGCTTTGATCCCGATTTTCCATATCTTTTAAAATCTCCAGGATACATACAGGGGCTTCTGGCAGCATTTCTTGTAGAATTTTTGAGAGGGCGAAGATATCGCAATGCAAATCTTCTTCAAGCCCTTGCTTCTGGGACGCTGATAGATAGGGCGAGTCCTGATCATAGCAAGGACTAAGACCTAAATCAGCAATTTTTACAATCTTTTTTTTCCCCTTTGTAAAGAAAAGAATGTTGCTTGGTTTCAAATTGCCATGAAAAAAAGGCTTGAGATCACCTAGCGGAGATTTGCTATAGCATCTTTGCAATTGCCTGACTCCAAGGCATAGTTGCAAGGCATAGTCTAAAAGATCGTACATATCTTGTTTTTCTTGGAGAAGCATGGTAAGATTTTCTTTGGCATAAGGACGAATCACAAAAAGCAGAGCCTCTTTTTCTGTTTCTTTTGCTATCCATCGCTCATTGTTGATGGCTGGTTGTGAAGAGCATAATGGCAAAAATCCAAAATATTTTATAGGAACTAAATGTAAGTTTTGGAAATTTTGCAAAAGAGTGAGCCTTTCTAAAATTTTTTTTCTTTCAGAGAGGGGACAGCCTGAATAGAAAATTTTTAAAGTATACTTTTGCTTGTTGATGTCCTCAAGCTCCCAAACTCCACAATTGGTATTGCTTTCCAAAAGACGTTTTACGACGAACTCATAGTTGATGTAACATACTATCGTGTTTTCTGGTATAAAAAACATTGTACTTTCCTCTTTGAATCAGTTTATTTTACGCTTGACACATAGAAAATGCTATGCTATAGTGCTAATTCAGGCACAAAAATGGTAAGGCCGTTTTTATTTCGTGGCTCTTACCCACTATAACGATTGATAAAATGCTTGTGTTTAAAACACACAAAAACTCTATCCATCATATCGTAAAGAAAAAAAATAGTCAAGCATGGTATTGAACGCCATTGCTTATTTCATATTTAAGATGCTTGAGAAAATAATACAGTCCAGCCATGAAAAGATTTTCAATGTTTTCTCAAGTGACTGGATGGTTGCCAATATTTAACTCTATATAGGGAAAGGAGATGTCCTTTGATAGTGAGTGTGTGCATCGAAAAGGGAGGGACAGGAAAAAGTCAAACTGCTGTCAATCTATCCGCTGCTTTGGTAAAGTTTTGCAAGGTGAAAGTGTTAGTTGTAGACCTTGATCCTCAAGGGACAGCATCTTTAGGCTTTGGAATATCACCTCTTTCCACCAATACTCATGCAATTCATGAAGTTTTAGCAGGGGAAATTCCTGCTCAGGATGCAGTGTATGCTTACAATGAAACAGATTTGTGTATTATGCCTGCTCGTCATGAATTAGCTCTTTATGGATCGCAAGAATTCACCACAGAATTGAACAACATTCTGAAACCCATGTCGAAAGTGTTTGATTTTATTTTGATTGATTTGCCTCCAACTTTAGGAAACTTTACTACGACTGCGCTTTCCCTTTCCGATGCGGCAATAATACCTGTCAATGCATCTTCTTCTGTTTGCATTGTCGCGTTACTAAGCCAGCTTCGTACTATCAAAACAATCGTAGAAGAAAAGATAAATCCTAAATTGAGTGTATTGGGTGTTTTGGCATGTATGGTGAACAATACAAGAATATGCACAGAAGTATTGACCTGGTTGGAAGAAGAATACTCTGATCTTTTGTTCCAAACCAAAATCCGCCAGAACATTAAATTAGCGGAATCTTTAGGGCTTGGTGAACCTATATTCGATTATAGCCCAGATAGCTACGGGGCATTAGACTACAAATCATTAGCATTAGAAGTAATGGGGAGGATATCATAAGTGGATCTTTTGCGGATTGTAGTAAAAAAACGCTCAGAGAATACTGTTGCCAGTGCCCAAGATAGAGACTCTATGAGTAAATTTTCTTCGCGTGTGGCGAAACTGCACGGCGAAGGTCCTATGGCTACTTCTATAGAGCCTGAGGTTACTTTGGAAGTAGTCAGCATCAACATTAGTGATATTGAAATCCCTCCAAACTATAGCAGGGAAAGTATGGGCGATTTGGCACCTCTTGTAGCCAGCATAAAGAGCTATGGCATACAGCAGCCTATCAAGGTTGTAAAAATCAGAGGTAGTAAAAAATTCCGATTGGTCTTTGGGCGAAGAAGGCTTAGAGCATCTCAAATGGCAGGATTTGACGCTGTTCCATGCATTGTAGAGCTTGTGACTAAAGAAGACAGGCTGCAAATGCTATCTTTAGCGGAAAACCTGCACCGTAGTGATTTAACGCCATTAGAGCAAGCCAATACTTTCAAATATATGCAGAAAAAGCAAGGCATTACATTAAAAGATTTATCAGAAACTCTTTGCATACCCATAGATACGATTAAAGACTTGGTTTGTTTATTAGATTTGCCAGAAAGTGTTCGTAATGGCGTTTTAGAAAATTCGCAACAATTTACACTAGAAATACTGAAGGTTCTTGGAAAAACATTCCAGTCATCGCCTGCCAATGGACAGAAAATGTTCCAGTCTATACTGTCTGGCGATATAACTTCCAGAAAAGAAGCAGAAGAATTTCTAACTCGATGAAAAGCAGGAAAAAAGAAAATCTCACGCTCTTTACCAAAGAAATAATTTTTTATTTTTTGAAAAGTTTCAAGCGTGAGATTTTTCTTATTTATGGAGAGGAAAAATCGTGTCTGAAGATCGCCAAAAAGATAAAAAAGAATCCCTTTCTGGTTTGGGGAAAAGAAACCTGAAAAAAACCTTGCCAGAGTCCATGAGGAAAAAGAAAGATCAATCCGACAAAAGTAAAGAAGCTACGGAATTCATTCCCCATGAGACATCAGTTCGACAAAACACTTCTCCTCCCTCCCGTTCTGTTTCTCCAGCAAAAGCAAAACCAGAAATTCCCAGGCAAAAAGTATCTGTTCCACAAGCAAACTTTGCCAGTACAAGTCCAAAGCTGGTTGCTACTCCCAAACCTGAGAAAAAGGCAGTGCCTAAGAAAAGTAAAAAAGACAGAGCTTTGCTATCCTTGCAAAAATTCAAACAAAGGTTTGCCTCTAAAAAAGATTCTGCTTCCCAGGAAAAAGAAAAAGCAAAGGGCCGCATCTATCGCAGCCTGCAAGACAGAAAAAACATTACCTTTCTTGTTTTGGGTATTTTGTTGGTTTTTGTTTCTGGAATATACGGTCTTTATACTCTATATAGCAGCCAGAGGCAAAGCAAATATATAGAAGAATTGCGGTCTTTTATCATTCCAGAGAAACCAGAAAATTTTGTAGCAAAAGCCCATCCTGTACTCATCGAATTCATCAACCAGGGCAGCTCTTGCATCCCTGTTTTCAGAAAACTATACCCAACCATGACTCCATCTCAGAAAGTGGCAGTTCTGCTTATTTTGGGAGAAATCCAAGATCCGCAGGCAATGGATATATGGATGGATGCCTTACAAAGCAATGTCCCCTTGCTCGCCAGGTTTGCTGCTCGTTCTGTTGCTCGGCTGGAAGAAAAAGCCATTGCCCCTTTAAAAGAAAAATGGAAAAATCTGGATGCTGCCTCTAAGCCTTATTTTATAGAAGCTATGGCACTGACAGAGCAGTCCGAAGCTCTTCCTCTGATATTAGAAAGTTTGCAAAAAGAAGACACTAAAACACGCGAGGTGTCTGCTGAAAAATTGAAATATTTTAAAAATAAGAAAGAAATCATAGATCCTTTGTATTCCGCACTCTCAGATAAAGAAAGCTCTGTAGCAGAAAAGGCATTGGTAGTTTTGGATCTATTACAGAAAGAACAAATACTTTCCCCTTATGCTGAAGGTTTGAGCCAGAGAACAAAACAGGCATTTTTGTCCAGCCAAATGCCTGAGATCCGCGCCAGACTTCTTCAGCTTATGGGAATCCTGGGATTATGTCTCAAGAAAGATGGAGACAACTATATTTCTTTTTTTAAAGAGGATGTGAAAAAAGCGTTTCAGGAAGATTCTATACCAGAAAAAATTGCGGCAGCCTATATTTTAGGCAAATTTCAAGATGAAGAAATGATCCCTGAATTGATTTTGCATATAGAAAGTGATATTCCAGAACTCTCCCAGAATATTGCTCTTTCTCTTGCTGCTCTTGCCAGCCCGATCGTTCCCAAGGAAATTTTGTCGCGAAAATGGAAGCCTTTTGCTCATGTACAAAAGGCTTTGGCGAAAATTCTCCATGAATATTCCATTTATACGATTCGATTGGGTCTTAAAGAGAAAGCTATAGGCTTTTTAAAGGAAATGATGGCAATTTCTTTTTATTCTTCCCAGGAAAGTATTGCTGCTGCTTTATCTTTATATACGTTCCAGCCTATTGACATGCTTATTTTCCAAAAAGAAGAGATTAAAGATTTTAAATCTTTGTCTTCTAAAATAAAGAAGGGCGAAGGCAATTTGGCTCAATACCTGAAAAAGCGTTTTTCGGAAAAGACAGATGCACTGGATTCGCTTTCTCTTTCTAAAGATCCGTCAGAAGAGGCAAAAATTCTTCTTTTGGAAGAGATGAATCGCATCCTTTGCTCTACTGATCTGTATAGCCAGGATCGTTTTCCTGATGAAAAGCAGTGGCCTTCTGGAAAAGAGATCCATTTCCATCGGGTTTTAATAGAAAAGGCTTTTCCCCAGGAAATTATGCCTGCCTTGCTTTTGGCATATTCTGATGTAAAGAACCCTAAGGCTTTTATCCAAAAGTTTGTGCCTCTGTTTAAGCCGCAGAGCCAAAATCAGCCAAATAAAGAGGATGCTGTAGATCCTATGGACAAAAGAGACCCTGTTTCCAGGAATCTTTGGTATCAATGGACTCGCGAAACCCAGAAATTGCTTCTTGCCTCTATGGAAAAAGAAGAACTGCTTTCCGAGGCACAAAGCCTTCTTTTGGAAGAAATGAATCGTCTTATGTGTAAAGGCCCTATCTATGAGGAAAACCTGTTTGAAAAGGTTACCCTGACAAAAGAGTGCAAGCTGCTTCTTGGTAAAGAGCTTTCTAAAAGAGATACAGTGAAGCTCAATCGATTGTTGCTAGAGATGGTTTATCCTACAGAGATTTCTATCAAAGGACAAGCTTTCCATGATCTCCAGAATGCTAAAAAATAGAAAGAATTTTTTCCCAATAGTTTGTTTTTTTTTTATCTATTTTTCTCTACCTTATCTGGATTGTCAGCTCTCTAGTGTCAAACAGTATATTTATATAGAACAAGATACAGAGCTAAGAGAAAGAATAGACAAGGCTTTGGTTCAGGAAAAGGGAGAAAATAAAGAAAAGGCTCTTTTTCTCTATCAAAAAGGTTTGGAAAAAGTACACGCTTTTTCTATACCCTTTTCTTTACTAGAGCTAGAGTATATTCTGAATCTGGAAAAGGCGATTTTATATTATTTAGAAGCTAAAGACATCCTTTTGGCACAAGAACACCAATACATACCAGAAATATACCAAAAATACCATCCCTTAATCATAAGTCCTTTTGAATTAAAACACTATGCTGCTGTGTATCAGAAAAATGGGCTGGCTGGATTATACCATTCGGCCAATGAAAAATTTTCCATAGGTTTATACACAGGCGCAGGAGAGTACATTCGCTCCCGATTGTCTAAAATTTTTCTTTCTTCCTCTGATCCGCAAACGGCTTTGTTGCTTGCCCAAGCCCAGAAAATATATAAAGAAGCTCTGCACAAGGCAGACACACAAGCCCTTAGGTATCTCATAGAAAATTTTCCATTGGATAGCTTCGGAGAAGAAGCTTTTCTAGCTCTGGGAGATATTTATTTTTCCCAGGGTAAGATAGAAGAAGCTTTAGGAGTATGGAAAAGGCTGCAATCTTTAAAAAAGCCCCAAAACGATTCGGCTCTCCATAAACGCATAGCCCTGGCAAGTTTTTTTTATCAGGATAGAGAAACCTATTCGTCTCTCCAGCACTACACACAAGGGGATGCTCGGTTTTCTCAATTAGAAAAGGCTTTTGTTCCTTCCCCAAAGACACCCTTTGCATGGCTTTCTTATAAAGGCAATTACGCGCATAATCATGTTATGGATGGCAAGGATTTGAGAAAGGGCAAAAGAAAAATCATCCCAATCCGCCTTCCTTTCCATTTTTATCGAGACTATGAAAAATGCTATCCCGACCCTTTGGTATGGAACAATCGCCTTTATTATTATTTGCCTTCAGGGGTTTTCTGCTTTTCTATGGATACTGCAAGCTTGCTATGGCATTTTATTTTCCCTGAAAGCAGAAAAGAAGAAAAAGAAGAATATCCTGCAATCTATACATCCAGCATCCATGAAGGACGTTTGTATCTGGTTTCTCCTCAAAATAGACCAGCAAATCGAATTTACTGCTTTGATGCCAGCACAGGAGCTCAGCTTTGGCATTGGCCTAAAGAACCCAATGGGAATATATCCTTTCAGCAAGCACCTGTGATTCATGAAAATCGCCTTTTTGTTAGTGCTAAAATCCTTACAGGGCAGGTCAATGTAGAGCTTTTTTGCCTTGATATTTCATCTTCTCCTACCCTGCTATGGCAAAGATTTTTAGGCTCTATTCTATCTAGTGAATTAGAGAAAAAAAACAAACAAACCAGAGCATCTGGGGTTAGCCTTTGCTATGGTCTGGTCTATTGTTGCAGCAATCTGGGAGTTATGGCTGCAGTCGATAGCCATAATGGAGAAATACGGTGGATTGCTAAATATCATGAACACTTTCCCCAAGACTACAGGCTAAAAGTAGATGAAACAAAAAATACCATTCTAGGAACGCCTCCTATTATCAGAAATGGCAAGGTTCATGTCATGCCTTTAGACACGAGCCATCTGCTTGTATACAATGCTATCTCTGGCAACCTGATCAAAAGCTTTCCAGAAAGCCAGTTGGAATCGAATTTAAAAAATCTTTTGGGCGTAAACGAAGAAGGAAATGTATTTTTAAATACAGAATATGAAGTTTTATGCCTTGCCAGTCATGGCCCAAAAGAAATATTATGGACAGCGACTTTGCCTTCTTTGATTGTTGGGACAGGCTTTGTAACGAATTCCTGGATATATGTTTTCACCGAAGACCAATCTTTGTATCAAATTCATGCTAAAACAGGAAAACTATATAAAATAACAAGCCGCCTTTTGGAAAAATCTCTTCCTGGCTTTTGCGTTTCTATGTTTATGTGGGAGCAGGATAGAAAATACAACATACTTTTTTCAGGAAGAGACGTTTTTTTATGGCAAATAGACTAAAAAACTATAGGCTCTTAAGGAGAAAATTCATGAGAAAAATTTTATTTTCCCTATTTTTATCTTTATTATGTATAGTTCAAGCACAAGACACCACAAAAAAAATCCCTCAGGAAGCACCCAAAAATAGCGTTATCCTGGTTTATTCCCAGGATTCAGGGCATACATGGCAGGCATTAGACCAGAGTGAAGCAGCCAGAAATCTTATATCTAAAGTATTCCACAGCTATTTTGTCGATCCAACAAAGCCTATCCGCAAACTTTCGCCAGAAGAGCAAAAAAACTATCTTTGCTATGTGAACTCCCATCTTAAAAATGCACCATTGGAAAAGCAAGGAAGCCAGGTAGGAAATCTCCATGCCCAATTGCTTTTCCAAAAGATTTTTTACAATCTGAAAGTCGTGGTAGAAACAGAAGAACCCCTGTCAGGAATCAAGCTAGCCTATCCACAGCCTTTTCCTGATAATAACCAGAAGTTTCCATGGGCAAACCTATTGGAAAAAACAACCATGACAAAAATGGAAAGCAATTTGCAGGTTACCTGGAGGTATGTTGCTCTCTGGGAAAATATCCTCATTTCTTCGCAAGATACAAAGATTCCATACTATCTTCACTTTGAATCAGGCAAGTCTCCAGAGCAAAGGGAAATTGTGCTTCCCATTAAGCAAGAAGAAAAAGGAAGCACGGAGCTTACCTTAAGTCCTAAGAATTTTCTTGTCCCTAATATCCTTGTAAATACAGGATCTCATGGAAACAAAGAAGGGGAAATTTTAGGCTTTCTTTTGCAAGAAAAGAATAAACAACTCTATGACCTTTTAGCGAATGTTCAGTGGAAAGGCATTTCTCTAAAGGAACAGTGGGACAAAAAAGACTTCCTTTGCAACCATTTTGGCATACCAGAATTCAACATAAAGAGTGCGGACAATGTGGTAGATCCAACCAAGATGTCTGGGCCAGCAGAGCATTTTCTGGCTTTTGAAACACAGCTTAAACCATACCATGATCTGGCAAAAGAAGTCGATGATCTGGGCTTTTCCTTTAAAGGCAATACAATTTTGCTGGACTATAACCCTGACAATATGGGAATGCTGGTATCTCTGCCTAACCTGGAAAGCGACCAAAAGGCGAATTGCTGGGTGATGTATCCTTCCCATAGCCAAAGATGGCTGGAAATCCCCCATGAATTAAAAAAGGGAAAATACTATTTTGCCCAGATTTTTCGCCCCAGAGGCAACAAATACAACATAGCTATTGAAACTCCCCGAAGCAAAAAAGTCTATATCCAAGTTCCCATAGGAATTCCCGTGGAAGAATTGCCTCAATATAGCAAAGAAGCAAAAGATTGGTCTGTTCCCTGGAAGAACAACTTTGCAGAATAGAAACTAGCTTGCTGTATAGGAAATTATAGTTTTGTCGTAATCGTACGTAAACCTGGACTTCATACGTGTTAAGTTTTAAGTATCTTTAAAAAAATAGCTTGTATTAACCAAAAAAGCGAGCGGTTTTTAGTTGACAGCGTTATTGGTTGGTATGTTAACCCCATACAATATAAAGAATTATATGAAAAGTTAACACGTATGACGATTACGATTACAAATAAGACAAGATTACCGCTAGATTGGAGAAAAAGGAATATGATTCTTTTTGATGATCAAAAAATTCAGGAATCCATTGATAGCAAAGGGTTGGTGGATGCTTACCGCTTTTATTCTCAAAATATAAAACAGGAAGAATTGGATGTGTACTATCTCTGTAAAATTTTACAAATTCCTTTAAGCCTTTGCTTTGCGCTAGAATGTCTTTTAAAGGAAAACCCTGAAAGCAGAGAAGATGCTTTGGATTCTATATCTCTTTTTAGCCTATTTTATGGACTTTTTTTGCCTTTAAGTGGAATAGAGCCTGTCAAGGTAAAAAGCCTTTTTGGTTTTACCTGGGCAAAGCCTGATGCTGCCAACCGAGACTTAGTCGATTCCTTTTTAAGAAAAAATCTAGGATTGTCTTTGTCAGAAAAAATCGCATTTCTTATGGGTGATCCCTTCTCTGGAAAAGTAGCCAACATAGGGCAAGACACTTTATTTCAGGTGCTTTCTTGCCTTCGCTTTGTCTCCCGTGCAAAATTAAGAGATTCGCTTTTCCGCATCTGCGATATTGGAGTTTTATTTTCTCAGGACGTTACCCTGCATAGGTCTTGTCCTCCGATTACAGCAAAAGAAGCCATCCTCATTTTAAGGCATTTGCCTTTTTTAGGAACAAACCGAAAAAAGGAAATCGTTCGGGATCTTTTTCAAAGAGCAGGCAAACTAGAACGCTATTTCCTGGCACGTCTTATCCTCCGCAGAATGAATCTGGGATACGAATACAGAACAGACTTTATCTCCCAGAGCATAGCCTTCCAATACCAGATTCCCCTTAAAAATATGGGAAATGCAATTGCTTTGAGTAGCATCTTTGATGTTGCAAAAATATTGGAAACAGAAGGCAAGGATGGTCTGAAAAAGCTGGTTTTAAAGCCTATGAATCCTGTCAGCCCTGCTTTAGCCAGCTCAATAGAAATGGAAAATCCCAAAGCATTTCCTCTTTTTGTAGAGTGCAAATATGATGGGATAAGGATCATGGCCCATAAAGATACGAATCTTCATGGCAGAGTAAAATATGCTGCCTTCACAAGGCGCAAACATGACTGGCTTTCTATGATACCTGGCTTACAGGCCAGCCTCAAAAGGATTCCTGCCACAAACTTTATTCTGGATGGAGAATTGCATGGAACAGTCTTGAATTGGGAAAAAGAGCATCCTGCCCAGGCAACGGTGTACGAGATTTTCCGATTTTTACAAGGCCATACAGAAAATCCCATTAAAATTAAGTATGTTGTTTTCGACATCCTTTATTTCAATGGAAATGATCTTACAAACCTGCCTTTAACAAAAAGACGCAATCTTTTGGAACAGATTCTTTTGCCTTTAAAAAATTTCCCAGATTCTACGCCTATAGAGCTTTCAGAAGGATTTGAAGTAAAAGACCCTGCTGAAATGAAGAAATGGTTTCAGTATTTCTGCCATCAAGGCCATGAAGGCATCATTGCCAAAGTTCCCCTTTCTTCTTATGCTATGGGAGAAAGAACCAATGACTGGGTCAAGAAAAAAAGAGATTTGTATTTGGATCTTGTTATTACTGGTGCTTTATGGGCTACAGGAACAAGAGGCCCACAAGGTTTTAGCAGCTATCTTCTCTCTTGCAAAGAAGAAAAAGGCTTCCGAGAGATCGGCAAAGCCGAAGGTCTTTCTTTGGAAAACAATATGGAAATTATCCAGCGTATTGCTTCCCATTCCTTACTGACAGGCAGGCAGATAGAAAGCAGGACAGGAAGCGCGATTCGGGCAGGTGTAGAAATTTCCCCTTCTATTGTTGTCGCAGTGCGGATAGAAGATATTGTAAAAGACGAGCAAGGGAAATACAGTCTGAGAGATCCTAAAATCGTTTGCATCCGCCCCTCTGGAGATGCTTCTTGCGACGATGTAGAAAATTACGATTCCCTCCGTCTTTTGTATATGAAAAAAAGATTAGGCTGATGCACTGCCACACCATAGTGCTGTCAAATTAACTTGACAATGCCAAATTGGGATTATTGTCCCCCAATAGGTTATATAAATTTAAAGATTTATGGAACCACAGATGAACGCGGATAGACACCGATAATTTTTAAAATCAAGAGCTATTTTATTTTTTATCCCTGTTTATCTGTGTTAATCTGTGGTTCTCTTTTTTTTAATCTTGGATCTAACATTGTCAAACTAAGCAGGATTACTCTATGAGTGTAAGCGAGTACGTCATGTAAAACAGACAAGCGGATTCATATTTCATAGATCTTTCTTAATACAATGAATGCCTGCTCTGGTTTGAAGTCCATGGTCTTAAATTCAAAGTTCATGATGGGATAGTTGCTACCAGAAATATGAGTGATAATTTTTTTAATCCCTCGCTGAATAAAAGAATTAAAGAGGGAATATTCGCAGGCAAAGCATGCTCCTGTCCCCTGGTATTCGGGGGCAACACCGCCAAGAAAATGTAGGATGGTTTTGTTGTCTATGCTTTTGTGGGTATGAAAGCTTATGATATTCTGAGTTCTCTTGTCGTAGAATTTCACAAGCTCTTCTTCAGAAGACTGATGGGATTTTTGTATATAGGCTCTATACCTTTTTTGAGATAGTTCCTTCCCCATATATGGGTCTATATAGATTCTATCGTTTGTAAAGATTGTATCTGCCAAAGACAGGATAGAATCTATATTTTCTTGTGCCAGGACTTTTTCCATAATGACAACATCGTCAAAAGAAGTATCGTAAAGCTTTTGCGGCAATTTTTTTGACATGCGCATCTGGTATTCCATAAAGCGAAACCCATGGTCTTCCAGAAAATGGATTTCTGGAATCTTTTCAATCTCTATTTTGGCATAGACATAGAATGGGTTATGCTTTTTCTGGTATTCTTTTTCGATTTCCTGGAAATTGTCCTGACAATGAATATCCTTAATTTGCAATACATTAAAGCCAAAAACTTCGCTGTCTATAGGCTCTTTTTGGAAAATCATTAGATGTACCCGCCATCCAGTATATAATTTTGTCCAGTAATCCATCTTGCTTCATGGGAAACGAGGAAAGAAGCCAAAGCTGAAACATCCTTTACATTGCCTATCCCTAGCGTGCATCTGGAAATATTGCTATGACCATGTATTTCCACAGCGCGGTTTGTCATTTCTGTATCAATCGGCCCAGGAGAAATGCAGTTGACTCTTACTTTGGGTGAGAGTTCGTGGCTTAGAGTTTTGGCGGATGCGATCAAGGCTGCTTTAGAAGCACCATAGAAGGTTTGCGCCTTTTCTCCCAAAAAAGCAGATATAGAGGCAAGAAAAGTGATAGAAGCATTTTCGCTTGCATAGACTCTGCGGTCAGCAAAGCCTTTGGCTAAAAAAACAGGAGCAAAATAGTTTACATCGAAAAGTTTTTTTCCCGTGCTTTCATCCAAAACCTGGAGAGGCTGGTCTGCGATAACTCCAGCACAAGAAATGAGTCCTTTTAATCTCCCATACTTTTCTTTGAGATTTTTAACCCATAAAGGCAATTCCTGGATATTTTCTGTTAGTTCCCTGGCCTCTAAAAAAAAATTTTCAGGATGGGCTGCCATGCTCTTGGTCTTCTGCAAACGTTCTTCATTCCTTCCATTTGCCAAAACACTTGCTCCCAAAGAATTGAGACGCAAGGCAATCTCTTTTCCAATCCCTGAACTTGCTCCTGTAACCAGAAATATATCTTCTTTGGAAAAACAAATCATAGCAAACCAGCTTTCTGTACCAAATCTTTAACAGTTTTAAATTTTTCAAAATCAGAAAAAAGCAACTTTTGTCCAAAATGCTTGTCAAACAAAACAACAATAGACATCATAGCAAGAGAATCCCATTCAGGAAGCTCTCGTAAAGCCATTTCCAATAGCAGTTCATCTTCTCTTTGTAAGCTGTCCTGCAATTCTACTAAAAATTCTTTTATTGTCATAAAGTTTTCCTCATATCAGAAAAAAAAGATTGTTGAAAGCAATTTTCAACAATCTGGAATCAAAAAGAAAGAGTAATCAAAAAGCAAAGATAAACACAAGAATGTTTATCTTTGCTTGTATATGCTTCTTTCTTTATATTCAACTCTTCAAGTATACCATAAAACTCGCTAGAGTCAATTTCTCGCCTGGCATTTTCTATTGTGCCTGTCTGATGCGCAGGGCAGGGTCACCTAAAATATGATATTGCCTGAAGTTTGTCAAGATTTTTTCGCTTACCCAACCATTGTCCCCAAATTCTCTCAAAACTTTGATTCTGGCTCGGTATAAAATTTGTCCTAATCGGGTAGCAGAAGAATAGGGAGCATCGAACATCTTGGGCCAGATGGATTCCATCAAACCTTTGTTAAAGACATCGTTTAAGGAATGGATCGTTTCTCGTGTTGGGGCTATGATAGCTACAACTCCTCTTCCTCTCATGCTCAAGATCTGTTCGCTAAAGCTTTCGCCTTGTGTACTCAAGGGCGTTCCTTCTGTTTCTCTTCGAAATTTTTCTGTTTCTATATCGAATTGCCCTGTGGTGCAGTCTACGTTGAACATAATGGGATATTTTTTATTGCAAAGTTGCTGCAAATCCTCCACTCGGAAAGAAGGGTGATTCCATCCTTGGGAATCCCCATGATCCCTATGGTTTATAAGGGCAAGTCCAGAATTGATAGCATGTATGATTTCCTGTGTTGTCCCTTCAAAATTCAGGCTTTTAGGAACAGGGGTATTGTTTCCATAGTAGCAAGGAGTACTTCCTGGCGTTTTTGTGTAAACTCTTTTTATATCATATTGTCGCTTAGAAAGATAAGAAGCAAAAGATTCACATGTGTATATATAATCGCGGTCGCAGATTCCATCCAAACCATCGTCCTGGAAGTAAGAGGCTAAAAGAATTTTTTTACCAGGAAGGGATTGCTCATAAGCTATGATTTTTTCGACAATAGCAGCAACCTCTTCTTCTGTGTTTACAGGAAACCTACCCAGATAAACATCAGGGAGCATGTCTCCTTCGCCATCCAGCAAGCTGTAATGAAAATCCGTGGCATCATCGTTTTTGTACTTTACAGGGATCATTTCCACATCACCTACAAGGAGGACGTATGTTAGTGCTGGCTGAGTATTGTAGTAGAGGCTAAGATATTCTTGCAATTTATCGGCTGAAAGCAAGCCTGTAAACTGAAGTTCTTTTTTTACCTGGTCTATTGTTTTTACTGTTACCAAAAAGCCTTCCTGGGTTCTCCAGGAAACCAGCGGCTCTAGTGCGTTTAAAAATTGGCTTGGAGAAATGATCAAATATTCTTCTTTTTCTTCTTCCTCCCTTACCTGCTGAACGCTGTTTGCTATATTAAGCATAGCTCCAAAAGAAAAAGGGCGGGAGTGGACAGGCACGGGCATTTCCCAAGTTCCATGGCTTAGGTTAAGTTCTAAGGTAAAAATCTCTCCAATATTGATCTGCGCTTCTTGTTGCAAAACTTCAAAAGGCATAATGGAAAGATACACCATATCCAATCCGTGCGATTTTCCTATCTTTTGCAAACAAACCTTGACTGGCCCATTAGTAAAAGATTTTCTATTGTTTGTTTCTTCTCTGAAATCATAATTTTTTTCTTGTAAAAAGGCACTGTCTTTTGGGTTTTTAGCATTGATGACAATCGGAATCTCTCCAAACATCACAGTTGCCACATAATCTATTCTAATTTCAGGCAAAGAACCTTCTGGTACTGCTATGAGATAAGAAAGAAAAGGAACGCAAGCTTCTTGCTCTGCATAGTTTTGGCCTGCCCCTGGCGTAAATATTTCATAGGCATTCTTGCTAGAAATCCATTTTTTAAAGAATCCAGGCCAATTAACATGGAAAAAAAGCTGGTGTGCATTTTTTTCGATTTTGACATTTACAGGAGCTGGCTTTTTGCTTGTCATATATTCCCAGATAACCCTGCTATCAGCATTTATACCCCAACAAAAAAATAAAAAAAGGATAAAGATAAAAGTGTGCATAATGCCTCCTGCTTTTATAAAGCTTTTGTTGATAGCCAAAATATTTTATTGGCTAAATTTTATGATCTTATCTTAATTTTTGTTTCTACGATTTTTTTTAAAGCAAAATCAATGCCAAAAAAAATATATAGATAAACCTTTACAATGGAATATGTTATAGATAATGGATATTCAAAGATGAAAGAAGAGAAAAAAAATAGCACCTGTTTTATATCCAAAAATGTAGCAAATCCGCACACATTCATCAATCTTTAACGATTCTTGACAATGCATAGTCTTTTGGCTAAAATACTTTCTTTATGGCATTTTACAGGCTTGTTAGTAAGAATGAATTTTCTAGGGGAAAAACATGCTTTCAAGAGATCATGAGACAATACATATTGCCATGGAGTTAGGTTACATTGATGAAAAACAGGCAGCGTCGGCTTATACTGTCCAGCAGTATTGCAAAAGAAGAGGGCATGATATAAGTATATTGGAAATTTTACAGCAAAAAAATTTTATTGATACAGAGCAAGCCAAAAAGATTATAATCAAAGGGGGAATCCAGGAAGAAAAAATTCCGCCTAAACAAAATATAGAACAAAATGTGGAGAAATTGGTAAAAACTATCAGAGAAGATAAAAAAATTGAAAAAACCAATCCAAGAGGAATGGAAAAGGCCATCTTGAAAGCACCGCTAGATAAAGAAAAAAAGGAAGAAAAAAGAGAAAATCCTGTAGAAAGGGAAAATCAGCCTTTGATGACCCAATACCCTGTGCCTGGACAAACATGGGGGGATTTCGAGATTTTAGAAAAAAAAGATGGGGGTATGGCTGCGGTTTTTATATCAAAGCAAAAGAGCATAGAGCGCGTTGTAGCACTCAAAGTTTTAGTAATGGAAAAAGACTCTGCTGAAAAACGAGAAAGGTTTCAAAGAGAAGCACAGCTCGCGGCAAGGTTAGAACACCCCAATATAGTAAAAATATATCAGGCAGATATACATCATGAAATTCCTTATTTTGGAATGGCTTATATTGAAGGATGCACTCTGCCAGAGTATTGCAAGAGCAACCCTGTTTCCCTGCAAGAGTTTTTGAAAATCATACAAACAATCGCTATCGCCTTGCATTATGCGCATACGCAAGGCATAGTCCATAGAGATATTAAGCCATCGAATATATTAATCAATAAAGAAAATATCCCTTTTCTTACAGACTTTGGTATTGCCCGCAGCCTTGAAGAAGAAGACTATTCTTTAACGAGAACAGGCCAGATTCTTGGGACACCAAGATATATGTCTCCAGAGCAAGCCCTGGGCCAGTCTAAAAATATAGATGCCAGAAGCGATATTTATTCTCTTGGCAGCATCTTGTATGAGTTTATTACCCTGCGGCCTGCCATAGAAGGAAGCACACCTGGCGAAATTCTGTCCAATATTGCGAATGATAACCGTATCCATCCAAGAGATGCCAAGCCAGATATACCAGATAAGCTAGAAGAAATTCTATTGATAGCAACAGCACATCAAAAAGAAAATCGCTATGAAACAGCAGAAAAATTCGCTTTGGATATACAAGCCTTTTTAGAGCAAGGGACAACTAAAGATAAAAAAAAGACAAGGATGATTAGAAAGCGTTATAAACAGAAAAAGCAAAAAATACCTTATCTTCTTTTGGCTTCTTTTATTAGCCCTATTTTAATAGGTCTTTTCTTCCTTTTCCCTTTGTCTGCACCAAAAGAAAAGTCCTATCAGGAGGACGTAAAAAAGGCAGAATCCCTTTTCGAGAAAAAAGAATATGATGCAGCGAGTAGTCTTCTGGAAGAAATCATCAAGAAAAGCATACCTTCCCCTAAGGCACTCTTGCTTTATGCAAAAATTTTAGGCATTCAGGGAAAATCAGAAGAAATGAAGCTGGTTTGGGTTCGCCTGGAAGAAATGGTTTTTCAAAATGCCCACTGGTTACAGTGCCTCGGCGAACATGCGTTTGAGATGGGGCAATTCAAAGAAGCAGCAGAATACTTTCAGAAAGTATGGGAAATCCAAAAAAATTCTTTAGAATTGCAAAAAAAACTCGCTTGTGCTCTATTGAAATCTTCAAACTATGAGCAAGCGCGTTTTCATTATGAAAAAATTGCCTTGCAGGACGATCCTGAAGTATTGTGGGGACTATCTGTCATTCATTTTAGGAATGGCTCTCCTGAAGCAGCATATAACCTTGCCAATAAAGCCTTTGAAAGCAAAGGCATAGAATCCGTAACTCCCTGGTTGAAGGCAGAAATTCATTTCATTAGAGGCAAATCTCATTGGGTAAGCCTGAGAAAGCTTTTTCATTATGAATGGCTTTTGCCTCACCTTGAAGAAAAAAAAGAAGGGAATACAGGAGAGAATAGTTTGCAGAAAGAGCTGCAATCCATATCAGTTGATTTGGAAGTATCGGCTAAATCGTATCCACAAAGGCAAGATTTTCTTGATTATGCAACAGGGATACAAATCGAAATGCTGCCATGCAATTCTTTGGAAAGCCATGAAAAATATACTCAACTGTACGGAAAAATTTCTTCTGATTCCCAGACACATCTATGGTTCAAAAACCTTACACTTCGGTTTTATATTCGCCAAAAAAAATGGCAGGAAGCAATAGATCTTTGCAGCCAATTGGTTTCTCAATATCCATGGAAAGCAGAAATATATTACATAAGAGCTATAGCGCAGTTTTGTAACCAAGAAAAAGAAAAAGCCTTTGAGAATTTTACTAAGACATTTCGCCTTGATTGGATCAATATCATTCCTATGGAAACAATGCTGCAATTGATTTTGCTGGAATTTAACCAGGCAGAATTTATCCAGATGTATCAGAGCATGAACCAATATTTTACGCCGTCTCTTCTTACTGTACAAAGTTTGCTGTTTGAACAATCTCTTGCCAGGTTTCAAAATCAAAATTACTTTTCTCATGAAGTAGCACTAAAAGAAAAGCCCCCTTCTAAAGAATTTTTGTGGAAAAGCTATCTGGAAACCATATCCAAGCAAGCTTATCTCGTAATAGAAAAAGCTTTGATGAACTACTATAGTATTTCAGAACTACAAGAAGACATAAAAGAGATTAAAAAGAAATACGCAAGAGATCGCATTAAAGTAAAACGTCTGGAAGATTTCAGAATTTTTTTGCAAAAAGAGCATACAAGAAGGCAAGTTAGCCAAATAAAAACAATCCTTTTTCGCCATAATTCTCTGCAAGAAGAAGTCTATTCTAAAGAAATTTACGATATGCAAGAAGAAGGAGAATCCTTACTTTTCAGTATTTTAAAAGACCCCCAGGAAGACCCTGTAGTAAGATTTTTTTCTGCAAGGATGCTTCTTTGCCTCCGAAAATCAAAACTCTTTTTAGAACTCAAAAAAATCTCAGAAAGCGATGAATCTCCATGCAATTTAATCGCTGCTGCTGCTATTCATGAGCAAGGAATTCCCTGTATCATGCCTCATAAAGAGTTAAATAAGCCACATATTCCTTTTTTCCGCGCTCTATTAGGCGGAATGATACATTCTTATGCCATGAGACATCCAGAGGCAGCTATAAAACTTTTAGAAGACGAAGACGAGCTTGTAGCACTAAGTACGGCATGCCATTTAAGGCAATATGGAAAACTAAGCGAACGGCTTGAAGAAAAGACAGAATCTACCTTCCTGCGTCTTTGGAAAAGCCAATCTACATCAGTTCGATCTACAGCTTGTAGAATTTTCTGGCATATAGCCAATGTTGGAATCGATGTTTTAGCAGAGGATACCTATGCTTTTAGAGTTAAAATATGCCATAAAATCTATGGGAAATATCTCCCGCAGCTATTAGAGCTTTTGAATGATAAATCGTGGGAAGTGCGTGTATCCGCTTGTATTGCCTTGCTTAGCAAAAGATATTTTGTTTTCCAGGAAACCAAAGAGCTTTTCAAAGCCCCTATTACCAAAGAAATACAAGCTGCTTTGCAAGCCAGATTCCAAGAAAACATCCATATTTTAAAAATCTGGGCTTTGTTTGCACAATCGCTTTGGAATCCTGGCAACCATCTTATGGAAGTTTTAGATGATAGCTATATGCCATTGTATTTAAGAATGGTAGCCAGCTATGGAATAGCAAGGTCTGGCTCATCGGAGCTTGTCTTTAAGCTATTCGAATTTATCAAAAAGCCATGCATTTCTCTTGGTGATAAAGTCATAAAAAAAATTTTTCTCTTCAGTATGGGAGCAACACCGCAGGGCGTTTTTAAAAACTTTTTTGCACGTCAGCTTTCTACCATGATGGAAGAATTGGATATAGAGTTGACAGAAGGGGCTATCGCTGCTTTTCTATGGTTAGGCGACCGCAATAGCCTGCCCAAAATCCATCCCCATCTTCATTCTCCATCTTTGGGTTTGCAATGCGCGAGTGCTGCCACTTTAGCATCTTTATTGTCAAAATATGACAGAACAAAGCTTCTCGATTTTCAAGAATTTATAAAAAAACAGCCTAAAAAAATACAAGATTCTGCGGCCTTTGGATACTATCAGACCATTGTACTTCTCACCATTCCCAACTATTTTCATAAAACGGACTGGTATGATGAACATCTTTCTATCATGATGAAAGAAGCCTCTAAAGATTGGATTTTCTATTTAGAAAAAGCATTGGAGCTATCCCAGTTTGCTAAGTTCTATTATGAAGCAGCCTGGATACACTACAAATTTCATGAATATCCCAAAGCCAAGGAGTATTTGCAAAAAATCCTCTCGCTTCCAGAAAAAGACCAGAAAAAAGAATTCCATGTCCGCGCCCTTGCGCTTCTAGCAGAAATTTTCGTAGAAGAAAAGCAAGACAAAGAATCGTTGGAGATATTAGAAAATGCTTTAAAAGAATATCCATTTTCTAAGCATTTACACTATACTTTAGGAAATATTTTGAGCAGAATAGGCCAGAGAGACAAAGCAATAGAACATTTTTTTTCGAGCTATCTGTGTTTTCCCAAAGATTTTCATCCTCTTTTTCTAGCATCCGTGGTGTTTATACAAAAAGGAGAAACAGAACAAGCTATTGCAATATTGCAATTCATTCATGAAAAATTCCCTCTCACAAAGGGCCAGACATCAAGATCTAAGGATTTTCCAGAATTCCATTCACTAAAAAATCATCCGTGGATTCAAAGTTTGCCTGATTGATATAGCGAGGAGAGCCATAGTATGTATGAAGAAATCATCCGACAGATACAAGAACTCAATCAAAAATTGATTGAAAATGATGTATGTATAGGTGGAAGAGGATACTATAAAGTTTTAGATAAAATGCCTTTTCCTGATAAAAAAAACATTTTTTTTGCCTTGTCTCTTGACAATAAAAAGCAATATCTTATTGAATTTGCGCCACAAGACCTTAATCCAATCGATATGCAAAAGTACCTTCGTCGCGCTCTCTTTCTTATGGTTTTAGACCAGGAAAAAGGCGTAATGAGTGCAAAAGATTTTTCTATAGATCCTGCTCGCTGCTTTATCATTACAGACTGGATAGAAGGAAAAAATTTGCAGTCTTTAATGAAGCATATACGCTTTCATCTCCCTGAAATACTTTGGATTATGTCAGATATGACATATTCTCTGGAACATCTTTCTGAATTTGGCTTTGTCCATCGCAATATTAACCCCCAGAACATTACTATACAATCCAAAACAGGGCGTTCTTATTTAGGTGGAGTAGAATATGTTACATTATCCGACTTTGTTCATACACAGTTGGAAATCAACAACCACTATGCTTCCCCTGAGCTGGTACGATCCTTGCTGCTACCAGAAAACAACGAACCATTGACTCCCTGGAGCGATGTGTATAGCCTGGGAGCATTGTTTTTTCATCTGGTTACAGGCGAACCACCCTTTGTTGCAAACCGCAACATCGAAAAATGGTGCAAAAAGCCCAATATTCCTAAGATTAAAAGCGAATTCCTGAGCAGGAGAGAAAGAAAATATTGCCAGGAACTCATTGACAACACAATGCACCCCAAATTTTTAAAGAGATGGTCGCCAAACCGCGTAAGACGCTATATCATGGCCTTTTTAGGCGATAGCCGTAAAGAAGAGGATATGGTGCGATTTTTATAAAACAGATTCTCTGCTGAAAGCAACCGCTTTGTGTAAGCCTTCTTAAGTCTTACACAAAGCGATCTATTCAGATAGAACCAGCTTGTAGAACCAGCTTACTGCTTGAAGTTTCATACAAGCCATTATTTTACGCTTTGCGTAACTTTTTTCACGATGAAACTTTAGGGATAAGCAGAGCGTAGTGTAAGCCTTCTGTAAGGAATCAAAAACAGTA
>JABWCH010000262.1 GCA_013359215.1 Candidatus Brocadiia bacterium
ATTTTTGTGATTTCCCTTTAATTTAGGGATATACAGAAGTAAAATTTACATAACAAGCTGTCTTGTATTCAATTAAAAATGGGGAAGTTATTTAATTCTTATCACTAAAGATTTTTGATTTTGAGGGAAAAACAAACCAGAATTGCCAGAGCAACGCTAAGCAAAGTGGATGCTTCGGGGACAACATTGTTGGTTATAACAACATTATCGAAATATCCGACTTCACCCCATGTTACAACGCCCATCTTGCCTCCTGAATTGCGATTGATAGTATCAAAGGCTGTTCCTGTAAAGGTGTTTGTATAGCCTCCAAAATTCGTTGTCATGGTTTTTGTGGTGTAGTCTACAGTAATTTTCATGTGATACCAGACATTGTTGTCGGCCCCAGGCACCTGGACATAGGACTCGCTGGATTGAGAACCGCCAATATAGCTCCAGTGAGTTACATGGTCTGAATGGGTTCGGAGATAGGCTGTATTGAAATTGCTTGTATTCTGAAATCCCCAAATAAAACCAATATGGGAAGTAGAATTGTCAGTAGGACTGACTCTTACATCCGCTTCCATAGTAAAGCTTTGTGGAGTTATAAGGCCATCCATAGTGAAAACATTGATATAATTGGTATAGTTTGTTCCATTGAATTTCAATGTGCTACTGCTTGTCTGCCAGTTTCCTGTATTGTAGCCGTAGGCTGTCCAGCCATTGGTGTTGCCATCATTGAAGTTGTCTTCAAAGATAACGACTGCAAACAAAGCAGGGACAAAGCACAAAAGAAAAAGTAAGCCAAGTATTGTTTGTTTCATAATTTACCGCCCTTTCTAAAGTTATTCTACAAACGGGTACAAAGGCAAAGTTTTACTGCACCCATTTTTCTCATTTAAAACCTTTTTTTGGCAAAATAAACGCAGAGAGCCAGCACAATGCTGAGGATGGTAGAAGGCTCTGGAACGGTTCCAAAAATTTCGATTTCATCAATACAAGTTTCCACTCCAGAAAAAGTTATCTTAACAAATTTTGCTGTAATGGCTTGGGAAAATACGGATCTCACTGTATCGCCAGGATTAAACGCACCAGCAAAGCCAAAATCTGCGGAGTTGAAGACCGTGGTGTATTCTACAGAATCGTTGCTGGAATCGCCATGCGCATAAACATTATCAGTCATAGCAACAGCAATGGTAAATTGTCCAGGGGCACGGTCATTAAAATATCCAAGGCGATCTCGCCCAAATTCCAGTCTACTCATCTGTACGACGCGCCCTAAGTCTATTTTTAGCCAGCGATAGCCTCCTGCGCCAATCCAGCTTGCTCCATTGCCATAGAGTCCATCATTGGCAAATTGAGGTTGGTGGATTGATGGATAGCCTGGCAATGTGTCTTGAACTACGGCTGCCTGAGCAAAGCCATTGCCCTGGTAAGCCAGGTTGTTTGTGGTATCATAAGGACGGATAGAACCATTCTCTGTGCTAAAGCCAGGTCTATAGGACATGCTCCCGCTAAAAGGGGTATGGGATACTATGCTGACAGAATCAGCCAAGCAGCATAAAGGAAAGAGAAAAATAAGGATAATCCATGAAATCATAATCATTGATCTCATAATTTATTTCCTCCCAAAAAATCTTGCAATTTAAAAAAACGATAATTTTTAACTCTATCAAAATCTTTTAAGCTTATCAAGAAAAAATCATAAAAAAACAGGCATGTTTTTTGCTTCTCTTTTTGGTTAGAATATCACAGCGATCTGCTTTCTAAAAAAACTTTATAATCCCTATCTTGGACAAGCCGAAACCAAAAAAGTGGTAATCACGAAGGAGATTTTTATATAAACTATTCATTCCATTCGACCATTTGTCTTATTCGCGATAAAAATCTTTGCTTTTTCTGCAAACATCGAACTTTTTAGTTTCTATTTTTCTATTTGACATTGTATATTTTTCTTTTTATACTTTAAAAATATATTTTTCTATATTTTATTTTTAAAAATATGTTATAAAATCGGGCTTTGGGATAAAAAAAGTATATAAAAGAAAGGTGTTTTATGGAAAGCAACCAAAGTATGGAAAGGATTTCTGAGAAAATTGCCAGCTATATAAAGATGGGTGGGAATGTTACGCCCCAGGAATTTCTCTTGCAAAATCCAGATATGCCTGCAAGCTGCATGGATTCTCTTGTTGCCATTCATTCTTTGTTCTCTCATCAGCGCAGTAGCAAAAAAGTTTTCTGGGGTTTCTCTTTGTTTCTTTTGGTAATAGCGATTTTTTTTCTGGGCATGAAAAGCAGAGAATGGATGTACTATAATTCTCTCACTTCTTTGAAGATTTTAAACCAGGTGCAAAAGTTTCATCCAGAGGACAAGCTTTGTCTTGCTATCCATTTTGATCGGCCTATGGTTTCTCAAGATAATGTAGATAAAGAAACATCGACACCATTGGTTCATGTTATCCCTTCCCTTGCTGTAACAACATCATGGACTTCAGATAGAGAATTGCTTATCCTTTCTAAAGTTCCAGCCAAAAAAGCTACGGAATACCAGGTCTTTCTGCAAGAAGGAATGAAGGCTATGGATGGAAGCCAGTGGGAAAAAAAAGCTCCTTTTGTTTTCCAGTCTTCTCCTTTGAAAATGCTTTCTTTACAAAGCGAAAAATGGGAGGAATCTTGGTTGCTCAACATCCATTTTGATGATGAAGTCTCGCCTCAAGAGTTGGAAAAGCACATTTTTATGCAAGACGAGCTTTGCAGACATCTAAAAATTCACTCTATAAAGAAAATGGAATGGAAAGGGCAAAAAAGTTGTCTGCAAGTTCAGACGAATCTTTTGGAAGGGCAGAAAAAGCTTTTTATAGAGATTCATGGCTCATTGCGTGGGAAAAGCGGGCCTTTGCCTCTGGGAAAAAATATCGTAAAGGAATTCTCCGTTGACCTTCCTTCTCTTTTGATAGAAGATGTTTCTCCTCAAAGCCCTTCTACAGGGGATTGTTTCTTGGATGTTTACTT
This sequence comes from Candidatus Brocadiia bacterium, assembly GCA_013359215.1. GTDB lineage: Bacteria > Planctomycetota > Uabimicrobiia > Uabimicrobiales > JABWCH01 > JABWCH01. The sequence continues at coordinate 2,992 of JABWCH010000262.1, forward strand.
TTCTCACGAAGTGAATGCCGACCAAATCCAGCCTTTGGTTTCCATAAAACCCGAAGTTGCTTTTCAGGTTCAGCAAAAATACAGCTATGCTGTTAAAATTTCAGGCAAATTCGCTCCAGGCCAAAGCTATTGCATCACCTTTCCCAAAGGAATGAAGGGGAAAAGAGGGTATTTGCTGCCTAGAGACATGATTCAGGATGTTGTATTCCCTGATAGACAAAGCGTGATACGTTTTGCCTCTTCTGGAAAAATCCTCAATCTCAAAGGAAGCCAGAAGATTATGATAGAGAGCATGAATTGCTCTTCTATAATTGCTAAAGTATACCGCGTTTTTGCCAACAACCTTCTGCATGCTTTCCAATATAATACAGATCAGGAGCAATATCTCGCGTATTCTGAACTTATCACCCAAAAATCCATCCCTGTTTTGAATCGCAAAAACGAATTGCAAAAAGGAATTCTCTCTCTTTCCGAAGTTTTAGGAGAAAATGAGGCTGTCGGAGCTTATTACATTTCTCTCGAAGACAAAGACCGCTATAATCAGGATAGCAGGTTTATTTTGCTAACAGACTTGGGGATTACCATAAAGCAAGATGTCCAGAATGGATTCCATTTTTGGGTTACATCTTTATCTCAAGGCGAAACCATTCCACAGGCTACAGTTGCAATATTTTCCAATAAAAATCAAAAAATATGCGAAAGCATAAGCGATGAATCGGGAATTGCTAAAATTATTTTGCCCAAGCTTGTCACAGGGACTATTCCCTTTTTAGTCCAGATCTCCAAAGGGAATGACTTCAATGTCATTAGAATAGGCGATCAAGCCTGGAATACAGTGCGCTTTGATATAGAAGGCTATAAAACATCCTCGACCTATCGCCCGTTTTTATATTCAGACAGAGGCGTATACCGTGGATCAGAAACTGTTCATCTGGTTTGCGCACTCAGAGATGCCAAAAGGCAGATTCCCCCTTCTTTTCCCTTAGAGCTTCGAGTGCAAAGGCCAGATAAAATAGAAGTCTACCGTACTTTGCTTAAAAGCAATGAAGAAGGGATTTGCGAAATAGAATGGACGATTCCCCAGGATTCCAGAACAGGCACATACAATGCCTTTGTGCAGCTTCCTGGCGGAAAAGAACCTTTGGCAGGGTATTCTTTCCAGGTAGAAAATTTTGTCCCAGACCGCTATAAGCTTGATATTTCTACGCCAGACAAAGGTTATAGCCCAAAAGATATGGTAGATATACAGTTTTGGGGAAGGCATTTGCAGGGAACTCCTGCTGCCTCTCGCAAAGTATCGTTTGAAGCCATGTTGCAATCAGAAAAATTCCAGCCCAAAGAATACTCTGATTATACCTTTGGCAATCCTGAATGGAACTTCACGCCTTATAGCCTGCTCAAAGAAGAAAAAATCTTGAATGCAGAAGGGAAAGAAAATGCCAACATTATGATTCCTGAAAAGATTTCTTCTTCTGGAATAGCTAAAGTTGTTGTCCAGGCCACAATGCATGAAATAGGCGGCAGATCCACAACTTCAACAAAATCCGTTTTAGTTTCTCCCTACTCTGTGTATCTTGGTATCCAGAAGCTAAAACAAAAAAATATTCCAACAAGCCAGCCTTTGTCCTTTGAAATAATAGCGTTAGATAGCAAAGGCAATAAAAAGAGCCTGCCTTCTCTGGAGGTCAAGGTTTATAAATCGCATTGGTATTGGAGTCAGGAAAGTCACAGCGAGGACAGGGGATACCGCTATATACGACAAAATGTAGAGATCCAAAGAGAGCAAATCGAAGCACCAGATGGTATAGCCCAATACACTTTCCAGCCAGAAGAATACGGAGAATACAGCATTTCTGTAATGAATATAGAAGCAGGTGCTTGCACAACCATGCCTTTCTATGTATGGGGAGGTTCTGGCGTTGCTCAAAGCGTAGACAAAGAATATGTCCAGGTCATTTTAGACCAGAAAAGCTATAAGCCTGGTGATAAAGCAACCATCCAAATCGTAAGCCCGATTGATGGCAATGCCTTGGTTTGCCTGGAACGCGAAAAGGTTTTGTCTAGCCAGGTAGTAAAAGTAGAAAAGGGAATCGCCACAGTTTGCTTTACCGTAGAAAAAGAACACTTGCCTAACATCTACTGCACGGCTACCGTGGTAAAATCCACCCTGTATTCCGAAAATCCCCTATACAGGGCTTATGGAATGGTGTCCTTGCCTGTTGATCTGGACGATAAAAAAATCGAAATGGCTTTGAGCATGCCCACCAAAGTATGCCCAAAAGAGAAAGTAGATATTGCTTTGTCTTTATCTTTAGCAGGCAAGCCTCTGGAAAATGCTTATATTACCTTGGCAGCAGTAGATGAAGGAATCTGTAGCCTTACCAATTTTAAAACTCCCGATCCTTTTGCTTTTTTCTATGGCAAAGAAGCTTTGCAGGTTAGCTCCTTTGATGTGTATAAACAAATTCTGGCAGAAACGCCTCCTGGCGATGATTCGGCTTATCTCGCACGCAGGACTCCCAGTAAGCCTATATCAGGCAAAACCAAAAGTGCCGTGATCTGGGTCAGCGGTTTAAAGACAAATGGGCTAGGAGAGGTTACCACAACTCTGGAAATGCCTGACTATACAGGCCAACTGCGCTTTATGGCAGTTGCTTTTAGCAAAGATGCTTTTGGATCTAAGCAGGCAGCACTCAACATCACCGCTCCTGCTGTATGGGAAATTTCCACACCTCGCTTTGCCTCCTGGGGAGATGAATTTATAGTATCTGTAGCCTTGATGAACCAGACAGGCAAGACAGAAAAAGGATATGTCCAGCTCACAGCAGAACAGGGATTCAAAATAGTTGGTTCGGATTTTTTTTCTCAGGAATTGGAGAACAACAAAGAAGCCTTCTGTTCCTTTACTCTGGTGTGCGAAGGAAAAAGCCAGGAAGGAATTCTTTCTTTTGTAGGAAGCGTTGGACAAGAAAAGCTACAGAAAAAAATGTCTTTGCCTGTAAGACCTTACAGCCCTGTTGTGGAAAATGTCCAGATCTATTCTGCAACATCTTCAGGAAGGCATACCATCAAAACACAAGGCGATTGGGTAGAAGGCACAGGGAAAGTAACCCTGAGCGTTTCCCGAAAACCCCTTTTGGCCTTTGCTTCTTCTCTGGAATACCTTTTGCAATACCCTTATGGATGCCTGGAGCAAACAACATCCAAAGGTTTTCCCCTTTTATATCTGGATGAGATAACCTCTGTTCTGCCTTCGACCAAGAAGGAATTGCAAAACAAACAAAAGACCGTATCCTATATTACTGCTGCCATCCATCGCATTGCCATGATGCAAACAACAGACGGGGCTTTTTCTTTGTGGCCTGGCAATGATTATAGCTACTCCTGGGGTAGTGTCTATGCCTCGCATTTTTTGGTAGAAGCAAGGAAAAAAGGCTATGAAGTTCCAGAATCTTGCATGGGAGATTTGATAGCGTGGCTAAAAACAAAGCTATCACAACCCTGCTATGATAAAAGCCAGTATGAAGTCCGAGCTTATGCGGCTTATATTTTGGCCTGCGCAGAAAAGATCTCCTATACAGACATAGCCCATATTGTAGAAAAATCGTCTGACTTCACTCCTCTGGAGGCGCAATTTGTATATGCTGCCAGTGCTAAACTAGGAAGAGCAAAGCAAGCGTCTTTATTGCTCAAGCCTGTAAACACAAAAGAGAAAACAGGGCAGGAAATCTATGGAAATCTGCATTCTTTTGTAAGAGATCAAGCCATCTCTCTTCTGATAGCATTGGAAACCGAGCCTGAAAACCAAAATATTCCCCACATGGCAGCCTGCCTTATGCAGGAAGCCGCCAATGGCCGATGGGGCAATACCCAAGAAAACTCCTGGGCATTCCTTGCCTTAGGAAAATACTTCCATCGATTTTCAGGCCAGGAAACGGAAAATTTTGCAGGAAAAGTATTATATGGCAATGAAATCCTGGCAGAGTTCGACAAAGAGAAAGAAGCCAGCGTCCTTGTGCCTTGCGATAAAGAAAGCACTTTTAGCATAGAAACATCGGGCTCAGGCTTTTTCTGTCGTGCTATAACCCAGGGAATTCCTAAATCTAAGATAGTCCAGGAAAAACACCAAGGCATACAGATCAGACGATTCCTTCTGGACAAGGAAGGCAAGCCCTTAAGTAAAAATGAAATTCGCCATGGCGAGATGATATTTTTAGCCATCCAGATTTTAGGCAAAAGCACCCATAAAAACCTGGCATTAGAGCAGTTTTTGCCAGCAGGCTTTGAGGCAGAAAATCCCAGGCTCGCAAATACAGACAATATCCAAAGGAATTTCAGCCAATTCCAAAGCACGCTATGCCCAGAAGAGGAAGACAAATGGGAGCAGACTCGCACTATACTTACAGACTATACAGAAATCCAGGATGATCGCATCTACCTCTTCTTTGACCTTTCCTGGGAAAAGAATTCTTTGATCTATATCCCTTTGCGAGCGATTATCCCAGGAACATTCCATTTCCCGCCTAGCTATATTTCTTGCATGTATGCACCTCTTATCCAGGGAAATACAGAATCAGGATCTATCACGGTCTTGAAATAGGCGGAACTTTTATTTTTTTTACCCAGGGCGTTGCCCCATAGATGTCAATTTAAGCGTAACGCTATGCAAATCCTAAACCTAAACCTCATGCGTGTTAAGTTATAAGTATTTTTTAAAAAAATAGCTTGTATTAAACTCAAC
>JABWCH010000263.1 GCA_013359215.1 Candidatus Brocadiia bacterium
ACTGCTTCAGTTTGACCTTCTTGAGTTGACAGCGTCATTGGTTGGTATGTTAACCCCATACAATATAAAGAATTATATGAAAAGTTAACACGCATGACGATTACGAATAAGATTACCGCTTACGCATGGGAAAAATTGCCTCCTAAGAAGGCTAACTTATAGGCGATTTTTGTATGCAATACGACTGAGAACTGCTGTAACTTCTTAGTTTCTAATATGGCAATTACTCTGGAATGTATACTCCTGCCTGGTTTATTCCAAACATCCCTGCCTCTCTGCTACGAGGGTCAACTTCTGCAAGAGCCTCTTGCATTTGTTTTGTTAGCAAAGGATAATGGCGAAGCCTGTCCAGCTTATCGATAATTTTTTCGAGATTTTCGTCGAATGTCATCCAATTAAGATCATCGAAATTGCTAAGATCCAATGGACTAGAGTAAGATCTTAATGTTTTTTCCCAGGATAAATTGTAGTAGTCTTCAAAATAAGAAAGAGCGAGCTCTCTTAAGTTTCTGAAGATAGGTTCGCGGAAGCGAAGCCCTACGAAATTGGATTTTGCAATCGCGCCAATATGTCCGTATCGGCTAAAAAGAGCGATAATGTGGTCATCATCGTTTTCTGCTCTTAAATCAATAATCAAAGGAGCAAAGCCAATTTGCCTTAAAGCGCAGGCTGCAAAGAGTGCGCCATCAGAGCAATGGGCTTTTCTATCGCGGATAACGCTGCGAGGTGATCTGTATATAGGATCAGCACTATAGTCAATCGAATCCAGGTATGCCTGAATTTGGTCTGGTGTTTTTAGGGAATCGAAAAGTTTTTTCTCTTCTTTAGTCCATGTAGATTCCAACTTTTTAGCGGTTTTTTTCATACAATGTCCTTCACTATTTTTTTTCACTGAATACACAACGAAAGCCTAAATCGGCTCTTGATTTATGGGGGAAGAAGGCATCACAATAAGAAGCCTTGGCATATTCATGAGGATATATGAAGCTTCCTCCTTTAATGATTCTATTTTCTTGCTCTTCTCCATAGATGGTAGATGTCCATTCCCAGACATTTCCTGTCATCTGGAAAATACCAACTTGGGTTTTTCCTTTTGCAAAAGCATTCACTGGGCTGATTTTGCCTGTATTTATGTTGGCGTATCCTTCTTGAAATTCATCGCCCCAGGGATATTCGCTTTCTTGTTTATACTTTGCGGCATATTCCCATTCTATATTTGTAGGAAGTCTTTTGCCAACATACTTTGCATATAGCGTAGCATCATAGAAGGAAACATGAGTAACAGGCTCCTGGCTGTATTCTTTAGGTATGCCTTTTTGATGCCATCCATTTTGTATCCATTCTAAAGGGAAAGAATGCCCTGTCTTCTTGCAAAATTCGTAGTATTTCCCTTTGCTGACTTCATATTTATCGATCCAGAATGCTTCGACTTCATGTTTTATATTGGCTTTTTCTGTGTAGCTATAGGCCAAAACAGAGCCTGAAGGAAGATATACCATGTCTTTTTGGATTTCTTCTATAGGGAAGGCTGATATAATCTTTTCTAATTTTTCCGAGAATTTCTGATATTCTTTTTTAGCCTCTTCTCCTATAGAGTACAACGGCCCTATAGGCTTAGGAACTGGCTTTGGATCTGGATTCGGCTTGTCTGTATTTTGATGGAAATAAGACAAAATCTCTTCCTGATGCTGATAGCCAACGAAAGCAAGGACACATAAGAGCAGAAGGAAAAAGAAATACAAAGCCACTTTTCTCAAAGCGGAGCTTTTCTTTTTGTTGACTTTTTCTTCAATTTGATTAAGTATTTTTTGACTTTCTTTCTCTTCTTTTATTTCAGAAATTTTTTGACTTTCTTTTTTCGTTTCTTTTGCTATTTGCTGGCTTATATTATTTCCTAAGGCAGCCTTGCGAGTCTCTTCCTTATCCTTCGATTTGTTTGCTTCTTCCAGAGATCTGTTCAAAATTTCCTGGATTTTTCCCTGAACCAAGTCATCGGGGTTCGTAATCTGGATGGTTTGTCCTGCACTAAAATTAGAATTTCTGATAATCGGTTCGCCTCTGAGAAGCCTGTTTAAATCTACAATCAATTCTTGACTACTCTGATAGCGTTCTTCTCTTTTTTTAGCCATCATGACATAGATTATTTTGCAGAGACTTTCGGAAAGTTCAGGATTCTTTTCCTTTGGGCAAGGGATTTCTCCGCTCAGATGCTGGCTGATGATGCTAATCACTGTGTCCCCTTGATAGGGAACTTCTCCTGTAACAGTATGGTATAATGTCACACCCAAAGAATATATATCAGAGCGTATATCCAGATCTTTCTGGGCAACGGCTTGTTCTGGCGAAATGTAAAAAGGAGTCCCCATGACGACACCTGTGCGCGTAAGAGAAAAGTTTTCGTCCATGGTTTTAGCAAGACCTAAATCGCAAAGTTTGGGAACGCCTTCTTTGGTAATCATGATATTCTCAGGCTTAATATCACGGTGGATAAGATTGTTGCATTCTGCATGCTTCAGGGCTTCTGCCATTTTTATCATAATATGGACAGCGTCTTTTTCTCCCAGGCGGCCTCTCTCCTTGATGACATCTTTTAAGGATTTGCCCTCGACGTATTCCATAACAAAATAATACAAACCTTCAGACTCTCCAAAATCTATGCCCTTCACGATATTTTCGTGTTCTAGTTCGGAAGAAAGTTTAGCTTCTCGCATAAACCGCTTAACATAGTCCTGGTTGTTAGAAAGATTAGGGAACATGACTTTGATAGCAACAATTCTGCCTATGCTATCCTGGCGTGCTTTATAAACGACCCCCAAACCTCCTTGTCCTAAAACTTCCAAAATGGTATATCCTCGTATCATATATTGGTCATTTTTTCCCTGCAACTGGCGAATGGCGTTCACTTGCTTAAGAGTCATATATCCTTTATCCAGGATAATAGAACTAATCGGCTTGTTGATCCCTGCTTCTTCATAAGCATTGAGAGTTTCCCAACATTCTTCTAGTTGCTGTTGGGTCGCCAGTTTATTAGAAAGAATCAACTCTTTAAACTGAAGATCATCGGACGTTGGCATAATTTTCTCCCATAGCAATGCTATTCTATCTTTTTCTCAAAACAAAAATAATGGATGCTGCGCCCCAATGCCTTAAACTTTGTTTCGTGGAATGTACTGTGATAAGGCAAATCGTATTGGTCTTTTTTGGCATAAACAAGATTATACCCTGGGTATCCACTGAGCAAAGAAAGCATGCTTTCTGCATAAGGCTCGACATCTGTAGTCAGATAAATTCTGCCTCCAGGGATAAGGCATCTGTGGAAAGTTCCTATCGACCCTTCATGGACTATTCTACGCTCTGCATGGCGTTTTTTCGGCCATGGATCAGGGAAATGGATAAAAAAGGTGGAAATGCTGTTTGGTGCAAAAGCTTCTAGCAGAATGCGGCGGCCATCTCCAAGCAGCAGCTTGATGTTTTTTAGGTTGCTTTTTGTTATTTTTGCATCAATTCTCTCGACTCTTTTATGGCGGATTTCTATTCCAATAAAATTGCTGCTCAATTCCTGGCTTGCCTGTTGGAGTAAAAATTCTCCTCGTCCTGGCCCAATTTCTACTTTAAGAGGCTGAGTATTGCCAAAAATTTCTGCCCAATCCAGAATATTCGGTTCTGGCACTAATGGTAGCTCTACGATATTTTCGATCAACATTGTTGTTTCACAATTCCTATTGTAAAAAAAATTTTTTTCTTGACATTTTATAAAAAAAATCTATAATACCACTCTAACATGCAGTTGTAGCTCAGATGGCCTAGAGCGCCTGACTGTGGATCAGGAGGTCATGGGTTCGACCCCCATCAACTGTATTTCTTTTCAAAACCTTTCATAACATTCTTTCCATCTCATATAATCTTCCCCTGGTCCAATATTCAACCTATACTTTGCTTCCATCCAGTTAAGCCCTTGTTTTTTGGCAATTCTCAAACCTTTTTCTATCTCTCTTTCCATGGCAATTTTTTGCTGAACAAGATCAAAAACAGAACCAGGAACATCTTTTTCTCTGTGTTTTGGATCGCTCAAAATTTTAACCAATTCCTTGCGGCTAATTTTATTCTCTTGCTTTTTCAAAACTTCGGTCAGACATTCTGCCTTGGCGGCATGCTGAAAAATTTCTTGCAACCATTTTCTATCTTGTGCCATCAAAATCTCCTGGTTAGCACACATAACACTGTCCAACGAAAACAGGGGCAGCTTTATGGGGCTAGTATTTGCAACACATATTTGATAAATAAAACTTTGCTGCAAATTTTGTTCTGGTCAAAATGTTGTTGAACATATTTCAAGAGATGCTATCTCAAACAAGCCGAAACCAAAAAGGTATTAATCACGAATAAGACGAATATACAAATTACGCGAATGAAATTTCTATAAAAACTATTCGTGGCATTCGACCATTCGTCTTATTCGTGATAAAAATCTTTGCTTTATTTTGACTATTACACTTTGCTGCAAATTTTATATCAATAAAATGATAGTGTGTTTTCCACTAGAACAAATACCTATCTGCTTCTCTTGCATAGCAAGATTCCAAAGGCTACCAGAACAAGGGCTAAAGAAGCTGGCTCTGGGACTACTGTGTCGTATACGATGTTGTCCAGGGCATACCATGCGTGCATTCTTCCATCACTGTAATGGTCTGTTCCGCCTGTAAAATCAATCACAAGTTTAGATACATTGTATTGGTTTAGATTTATGGTTTGCAGAGAATTTCCTGGTGTTCCCCACACTACTGTATTGAGAAGTGTGCCAGAAGCATTATACATCTCAAAGATCATGGTAGTGGGCTTGGGAAGGGCATAGCTATATTGCAAGATAGAGGCATCCAGGCTTTGGAGATAGACAGGGGCTGCAAACTGGAGATATTCTCTTCTTTCGCCATACCAGTTGTAAACCACAGGGTTGTTTGTATAGGGCGCATCTTGCCATTTGCGAAAACCATCAGGATGGGTATAGATAGAATTGCTGAAGGAAACAGAGCCTATCTGCAAAACAATGTTGTTACCATCATTTCGAAACAGATCCACTGTGGAAAAGTCGATAACTACAGCATTGCAAATAGAACAAGCTAAGAAAAAGCATAGGATATATTTCACCATAGCGAACTCCTTATCATGAGATTTATTTTAGTTTCGCCCAATCTACACTTCTGGACTATTTTAAATAAAAAAAACAGGAAATCAAGCTATCAATAGCTGAATTATGATAAAATTTTATTTTCTTGCTTCTTTTAGCCTTTTCCAGTCAAATACAGAAGAGAGTCTGTTTTTTTCTTGTAATATCTTTTGCTCTCGATTATAATTTTTTTAAATAATCTCATCTACCTTTTATTTAACAGAGAGTTAAGTCTATGACAAAAAATGCTGTGACCACAATCTTGCATCATCTTTATTCCTGGGCACAAGAAAAGCCTGGGGATATAGCTCAAAGTTTTGTAAAAAACGGGAAACGAGAATATATTACAGCAAAGGAATATTGGGAAAATGTATTCTACATGGCCTTGTACTGGGAAAACATCTGTCTGAAACCAGAGGATATATGCGTTATTTTTTCTTACAATTGCCCAAGATGGGTATATGCAGAGCTTTCTTTGGGCATGCTAGGGGTTGGAAGTGCAGGGCTATACCCCAATCTATCGGGCAAGGACATCCATTACATCATAGAAGATACCAGGGCAAAAATATTGATAGTCCAAAACCACAACTATTACGAAAAAATCTTGGCAGAAGGTGGTTTGCCCAGCTTTGTAGAAAAAATTCTAGTCTTAGAAGGTGACAGCCAGTTTTCATCCAAAGCCATTTCCTTTGAACAGACGGTAAAAATGGGAGAAACTCTATCCCAAGGCCGCGACCCAGTTTTATATCTCCATAAAATCGATATACATAAACGTGCCTATTTGATCTATACTTCAGGCACAACAGGAAACCCCAAAGGAGCTATGCTCTCCCAAGACAATTTTTTGTTTATTTCCCAATGCCTGGTAGAAACCATGAATCTTCCTCAAAATGGCTCTACTTTTTCTTTTCTTCCTTTGTGCCATATTGCAGAAAAATTGCAGAACTTAGGCTTGGGGCTTTGCTGTAGAAACACCGTGCATTTTTGCTACGAGTTCAAAGAAGCAGCTAAAGAGCTACAAGAAGTGCAGCCTACCTTATTTTTAGGTGTGCCTCGTGTTTGGGAAAAAATGGTGGAGGCTGTAAGCCAGAAAATAGAAGAAGCCCCTAAAATTCGCCGTTTCCTGGCAAAATGGGCCATGAGAATGGGAGCAAAAGAAGCCGAGTATATTTATTCCCAGAAACCCATGCCCTGGTATTTTTCCCTACTTTTGAAAGTGGCAGACAAGGTCGTTCTATACAAAATACGCAAAGCATTAGGATTAGGCAACGCATCTCTATGCGTTTCTGGCGCAGCATCTTTGCCTGTGCATGTGAACCAATGGCTTCGAGGATTAAGGATTCGGATTTATGAAGCATTCGGACAAACGGAATCCTCTGGCGTAATCTGCGTTACACCTCATGGCATTGATTGCCTTGGAACTGTAGGAAAACCATTGTCTCAAGTAGAATTCAAGCTGTCAGACGAAGGAGAAATTCTGAGCAAAGGAAGGCATATCTTTCTTGGCTATCATAACCAACCAGCAAGCACACAATCTACTTTACAAGACGGTTGGCTTTACACAGGCGATTTAGGAAGCATAGATTCCCATGGTTTGCTAAAGATTATAGGACGGAAAAAAGAAATCATTAAAACCTCTGGTGGAAAAATGATTGCGCCTGTTCCCCTGGAAGAAAAAATCAAACTTTCTCCTTTAGTCAGCCAGACCTGCCTTGTAGGAGAAGGAAGGAAATACCTTGTTGCGCTGGTAACCTTAAAAGAAAATATCATCCAAAAGCTTCTTTCAGAAAATCGGCTGGATCATAATTTTTTGGTGCAAGACAAAGAAATAGCACAAAAAATCCAGGAGATTATCTCGCAAGCCAACGAAAGCCTTTCTTCTTACGAAAAAATTAAATATTTTACGATCTTGCGGAATGATTTTCAAATCCAGACAGGCGAGCTAACACCTACGATGAAACTCAAACGCAAAGAAGTCGAGCATCGGTACAAAAAGATTATAGACCAAATGTACCTGGAAGAACCAAACCGAAAATTGCTAGACGAACCTTGTCCCCTGCTTTGTTCCACGCAAAACTGCATCTGCAATAAAAATTTTGCAAAAGTTGCAAAAGCAATATAAAAATGATGATTGCAATAACATAAGAATAGGCCATTTAATAGGATAGATATTTATGCATATTACATTAGTTCATGTTGAAGTCCAACGAGAAAATATACAAAATTTTATCCAGGCATCTGTGGAAAACCATAATGGATCTGTCCAGGAAAAAGGAAATGTAAGGTTCGATGTCATACAGAATGCAGAAGACCCTTGCAAATTCATTCTGTATGAAGTATACGAATCAGAGCAAGCTGCGTTGGAACACAAAAAAACGGCTCATTATTTAAAGTGGAAAGAAACCGTAGCTGGATGGATGGCAAAACCCAGGCAAGGTGTCAGATACAATGCCATCGCACCAGAGGATCGCAAAAAATGGTAGTTTCCAGTTTCAGCTTCCACACTTGCTCTAAAGTTCTTTTTGGGGCTGGACAATCACGGCAACTTCCTGATCTGGCAAGGCAGTTTGGCTCAAATATATTGCTTGTCGCAGGTGCTAGTTCTTTAGAAAAATCTGGCTATATGGCATTTTTCCTGGAAAAATGCAAAAGTCTTGGTGCTTCCTGCGATATTGTCAAAGTTGCTAAAGAGCCTACTCCCGAATTTGTGGACGAAATTTGCGAAAAGTTTAGGCAGTCTCCACCCAATGTCGTTGTTGGGATCGGTGGGGGAAGCGTGCTAGATGCTGCCAAGGCTATTTCTGCCATGATACGCCAAAAAGATTCTGTCATCCATTATTTAGAAGGAATAGGCAAAAAACAATATAATGGCAACAAAATTCCCATGATTGCTGTTCCTACCACAGCAGGCACGGGAAGTGAAGTAACAAAGAACGCTGTCCTTGGCAGGGAAGGATGCCAAGGGTTTAAAAGTTCTTTGCGCCATGATTCTTTGATTCCGAATATAGCCTTAGTAGATCCAGAATTGATGCTCTCTTGTCCAGCGTCCATCACTGCTGCTTGTGGGCTGGATGCCTTCACTCAGCTTTTGGAATCCTATGTGTCTACCAAAGCCAATATTCTTACAGATGCCTTGGCCTTGAGTGGTATAGAGCAATGCAAAGACAATTTGCTTGCTGTTGCTGCACAAAAAAGCCAGGATATTCCAGCAAGGACAGCCATGGCGTACGCTGCTCTTTTATCTGGCATCACACTTGCCAATGCAGGGTTAGGCGTTGTTCACGGTTTTGCTTCTTGTATGGGCGGAATCTATGGAATTCCCCATGGCTTGCTATGCGGAATTTTGTTGCCTGCTGCCACCAGGATCAATATCGAAGCACTGGAGCGAATCAAAAATTTAGAATTTTTAGAAAAATATGCAAAGGTAGCTCAAATTCTATCTTCTGATAGAAATAGCAAGGCACAAGATCTATCGAAAATTTTGCTGGCATGGAATGACAGCTTACAATTGCCTAAGCTAGAGGAAGTAAGTATAGGAAAAATCGACGTAGAACAGGTAGTAGAGTCTGTGGGGCAGAAGAATAACCCTGTCCTCCTTACAAAAGAAGAGCTTAAAGCGATTTTGATGTGATGAATATAAGAGTGATATTCCATAACAAAATCTGACCTTTTGATTCTCGTTACTAAGCAATGAGAATTATATAACTTCCCCACTTTTAACCGAATATAATGGAATGAAATTAATTATTCAAATCCCTTGCTACAATGAAGAAAAAACTTTAGGCTGTACCTTGTCTTGTTTGCCTAGAAAAATAGAGAATATAGAATCTGTAGAGTGGATGATTATAGACGATGGATCTACAGACAAAACTTTAGAAGTAGCAAAGTCTTATGGTGTAGATCATATCGTGGCAATGCCTTGTCACGTAGGGTTGGCAAAGTCTTTTTTGCATGGAATAAAAGCTTGTGTATCCTTGGGCGCGGACATGATTGTCAATACAGATGCAGACAACCAATATTGCGCTGAAGATATTTCTAAGTTGATTTCTCCTGTTTTGAATGGCTACGCTGATATGTCTATTGGCTCTCGGCCTATAGAAGAAATTGCCCACTTTTCTTTTGCTAAAAAGAAATTGCAGAGAATAGGCAGTGCCGTGATTCGATGGATTAGCAGAACCCCAGTAGAGGATGCTGCCTGCGGCTTTCGTTGTATAAATCGAAAGGCAGCTATACGCATTCGTATTTTTAGCCAATACAGCTATACTTTAGAAACCATAATCCAGGCAAGTCAGGCAGATCTAAAAATTTCCTCTGTTCCCATACGGGTCAATCCCCCGCTCCGTCCTTCACGCTTGTTTCAAAGTATGTTTGCCTATCTCTGGTATTCTGCATGGACTGTTGTCCGATCTTGTTTTAACTATTATCCTTTTTCAACATTTATACTTTTTTGCCTATTTTTTTTAATGGCAGGATTGCTGTTCTTTACATTGTATATAATGGCAGCATCCTCTATATTTTTTCTTGTACCTGGTTTTGTTTTCCTTTTGGTTGGATCTATGTGTTTCCCCCTGGCTTTTACAGCAGAGCAGATTCAGATCAACCGCATGATGTTAGAGGAAATTCTCGAAAACAGCAGCTTGCAGAAGAAAGAGAAATAAGAATTGTACGCTATTTATTTTTTATATATAGCTTTAGGCTTGATGTCTATAGGGAAAATCTTTAGCCCGTCTTTGGATTGGGAAAGCAGTCCTGGACTCTTGGGGTTTTGGAGTGACCGTGCTTATGGATTTTGGGTTGCCTGTACATTTTTATTAATGCAGATTGGCCTAGGCCATAGAATATGCCAGTCTTTTTCATCTTTAAAAGACTATACAAACAAAGGAATATCTTCTTTTTTTGGCTACTTTACTTTGGGGTCTTTTTTGGTATATACCCTTTTGCTGCTTGCTTCTCTATTGGGCTTTTTCTGTGAACCTTGGGGATTTTTTCTGGTTGCACTAGTGCTTTTGGCAGGCTTCGTGGAAATATTTTTTCTAATGCGCCGCTTCCAACTTGTTTTAATCAAGATACCCTATTGTAGAAAATTTTTTGTATTGCTTGGCCTGGTATTTATAGGATATTGTTTTTTCCCTTACCTCATACAGACTTTATTGCCTAACAGCGAATGGGATAGTGCAGCCTATCATATATATATTGCCAAAAGGCTTTTATATGAAGGTTTCTGGCAAACAGAACCTATGCTGCCACACTATAATTTTTGTGGTGGGATGAATCTTTTTTATGCTTTGTTTTTAAAAATAGAAGCAGAGTCAGCTATTTTGCCTTTTCAGCTTTTTATGCTTGTTCTTTGCATTGTATTAGTATATGAAATCGGCATCTATTTTTGGAATCAAAAAGTAGCACTCTGGGCTTCTTTGGTATTAGCAGCAAATAACATACTTTGGGAAATTTCTCTAACTTATAGAATCGATTCTCTCCAGGCTTTTTATGCTACCATTGCAATTTTTGCCTTGTTGCGTTGGATACAAGATTGTTCTAAAACAGGCCATTGGATTTTTTGTAGTGCTGCTCTTGGGATGACTCTGGGGATCAAATATACTGGTGTTTTTCTTTTGCTCCCTATGGTAGCTGTCACTATCTGGAATCTGAGGAAAAGGTATCATAGCGCAAAGGCCGCTTTTTTTTATGCGCATTTATTCTCAGGCATCTTTTTGGTTTTGTTTCCCTCTGGACTATGGTATTTGCGCAATGCTATAGAACTCAAAAATCCTTTTTACGACTATCTATCAGGCCCTGTTTATAGCAATTCTCAAGGAAAAATAGAAAGATTGAATCCAGCTTTAGAGTCTTTTATCAAAAAAAATTTCACTCCCGAAAGATTGGAATTTTTGAAAAACCAGACAATTCTAGGGCTATGCCCTAACATTCCTTCGGTTTTTGAAAAACGGACTTTGCTTTCTTTTTGGAATATTGTTTTGCATCCTGAACTTCATACAAGACAGCCATATCATTGGGTAAATCCGCTTTTAGTGCTTTTTTTGGTATTGCCATTCTTTCATCGCA
This sequence comes from Candidatus Brocadiia bacterium, assembly GCA_013359215.1. Lineage (GTDB taxonomy): Bacteria > Planctomycetota > Uabimicrobiia > Uabimicrobiales > JABWCH01 > JABWCH01. The sequence continues at coordinate 11,228 of JABWCH010000263.1, forward strand.
ATTCTGTTGCATTATTGCTCTATTCCCTCGTATTATCTACATTGATTATCCCAGCCTGTATGACATATCTTGTAAGGTATATACTATTTTTATTTCCTGCTTTTTCTGTAGGGGTCGCTTTAATCATAGCAAGCTTACGGAGAAAATTTTTTGGAATTTTTTTTGCTTGTTTTTCTATAACAGTGCTTCTTTTCAATAGCCATGCAGAATGGAAAAAATTAGAAAAAAAATTTTGCTACAGGCTTTTTTTAGGGCAAGAAAGCAGACTAGGATGGCTATGCAAAGTAGGTTTTGACAATTCTAAAAATATGCCTCAAACCATCTGTTTTATCAATGATTTTATTCGAAAAGACCCACAGTATAAAAACAAAACATTATTGATGCTCATGGAAGCCAAGGGCGATGGTCTTCTTTGTCCTTATATTCCTGACATTAGCTTTGTGGGTAAATACTGGCTTTGCGAATTGATCCGAACTCAGGGAGATTTCGATAGAATCGTCAAAAATTTTCGGGAAAAAAATATCCAATGGCTATATATGGATCTTTCTTTTACTAAATGGGCCTTACGAGAAAGCCAGGTAAACCGTGATGCACTCACCGTGAGCCTCTTTTTTCTGGAGCAATTTCTCCAAAAATATGGGCAAGAAATCCATTCTTGGGAAGACAGGTATATCTTCAAAATTTTTTAGGAAAAATCCAATTGAGAGAGTAAAGAACAATACTAGGCAAATGTGCAAAAGGCTTGGGTGCAGTTCGTCTCATTCTAAAATTGGAAAGAAAGTTTGTAAGAATCGCTTTAGTACGCCGTTTTTTTAGATAAAACTAAAAGAATCACGAATGAGATAAAATATTTTTGGAATGAGAGCGGTTGCACCCAAAAGGCTTCAAATCAACTTTGCAAACACGGCCTAGCACAAATCGTTAAACAATATATTTTTTAAGGAATAGAAAATGCAAAAATGGTTTATTTTTTTGGTGGTACTTTTTATGAATGCTTTTTTAAATGCTCAAATGCCTCGTTTGATTCCCATGAAGGATTTTTTCCGTAACCCACAGCAGGGAGGCTTTCAGCTATCTCCTGATGGAGAGCACCTTTCCTTTTTGCAACCTTGGGAAAACAGACTCAATATTCATATACAAAAGATCGGAGAAGAAAAATCACAAAGGATCACATCGTCTACCAAGCGTGATATTACAGGATACTTTTGGGCTAACAATAAGAGAATAGCCTATGTTCAGGACGCAGGTGGAGATGAAAATTTTCGTTTGTATGCAGTGGATATTGATGGGTCTAATTTCAAGGAACTCACGCCCTTTGATAAAGTAAGGGTTACCCTGATTGATGATCTCGAAAACAATGAAAACGAAATGCTAATAGGAATGAACAAACGCAATCATCGCATCTTTGATGTCTATCGCATCAACATACATACAGGCGAAATGAAAATGATTGCTGAGAATCCTGGCTATATCACAGGCTGGCAGACCGATCATGATGGCAAACTTCGTATAGCAACAACCGCTGATGGAGTGAATACAGGATTTTTATATAGAGCGACAGAAGAAGAACCTTTCCAAATGGTCTTCCAGGGTGATTTTAGACAGACATTCGCGCCTCTTTACTTTACTTTTGACAATAAAAATCTCTATATTGCCTCTAATATCGGACGAGACAAAACCGCTATTTATCTGTATGATATAGAAAAGAAAAAGACAGAAGAATTGATTTATGAACACCCTGAAGTGGATGTGAGCAACCTTTTGATTTCTAATAAAAGGAAAAAAATCACAGGAGTTGCGTTTCTTACATCAAAGAGGCAGTATCATTTTTTTGATGAAGAAAGAAAAAGCTTGCAGCAAGAAATCGAAAAACGGCTTGCTGGCTATGAAGCCGTGATTGCCAGTATGAGCAAGGATGAAAGCAAGGTTCTTGTTGTTAAATATAGCGACAGATCGCGCGGAAGCTATTACTACTATGATCGCTCTAATGGCGATTTTAGAAAATTGGTCGATATAAGCCCCTGGCTTAATGAAGAAGAGATGGCAGAGATGCAGCCCATTTCCTACGCTTCCAGAGATGGTCTTACAATACATGGCTATCTTACCCTGCCCAAAGGAATCGAAGCCAAGAATCTTCCTGTTATTCTGAATGTACATGGCGGCCCATGGCATCGTGATTCCTGGGGTTTTAATCCTGAAGTCCAGTTCCTTGCCAACCGAGGCTATGCTGTTCTCCAGATGAACTTTCGCGGATCGACTGGATATGGAAGAAGCTTTTGGGAAAAAAGCTTTAAACGATGGGGAAAAGAGATGCAAGATGATATTACCGATGGTGCTAACTGGCTCATTAGCAAAGGAATTGCCGATCCCAAACGGATTGGTATCTATGGGGCTTCTTATGGCGGATATGCAACCCTTGCAGGGCTTGCCTTTACGCCTGATCTTTATGCCTGTGGTATAGACTATGTTGGGGTTTCGAATATATTTACTTTGCTGAATTCCATCCCTCCCTATTGGGAACACATGAGAAAGATGCTCTATGAAATGGTTGGCGACCCAGAAAAAGATAAAGAGCTTCTTGAAGCAGCATCTCCTGTTTTCCATGCAGATAAAATGAAAGCTCCTCTTTTGATTGCTCAAGGCGCGAATGATCCGAGAGTCAAAAAAGCAGAATCAGACCAGATGGTAGAAGCCCTCAAAAAAAGAGGAATCGATGTTCCTTACATCGTAAAGGATAACGAAGGGCATGGATTCAGGAATGAGGAAAATCGCTTTGAATTTTATATGGTTATGGAAAAATTTCTTGCAAAACACCTCCAAGGAAGATCCGAAGAATAATTTAGATATGCCATATTAAAAAAGATCATAAGTCCCGCCGACTGGAGCAGATGCTATTATCATAGCACTGCTCAGTCGCCACCTCTGGAAATGACAGAACGAGAACATTGTGCGAGAATCCACCGAGGAACACAACTTGTCTTGCAATAGCTTGCGAGCATAGATATACATCTACGGCCACGCACGGCCACGCTCACGTCATAGGTGTTAACTTTTCTAGGAAAAAATCAAGACAAAAGCGGAGTGTAAGCCTTCTGTAAGGAATCAAAAATAGTACCGCCTGGCGCATCAAAA
>JABWCH010000264.1 GCA_013359215.1 Candidatus Brocadiia bacterium
TTTTTGATGCGCCAGGCGGTACTATTTTTGATTCCTTACAGAAGGCTTACACTCCGCTTTTGTCTTGATTTTTTCCTAGAAAAGTTAACACCTATGACGCTCTCGTCTGGATTGTTATAATAAATAAATTACCTTGCGGGAAATTGTCCAATTATTTTCATTTCGCACTTTTTGCAATCAAAAGCAAGGGTATATTCTTTTTCACCATCGCATAAACAGAGAGGTTCTGCAATATTCCCAGAAAAACCAGCTTTAGGACACATCCCATATTGGAATTTCAGGCATAACTTTGTTCTCATCAGTTCCTTATCTTTTATATCTATACCTGACTCTATGGATGGCTCAATCTGCTTAACCTGGTGTCTTTGGTAGAATTTTACGGCAAGACTATTGAGAATATTGGAATATGCGTCTAGCTTTGCCTCTGGATAGGGGAAATCGTTTTTTTCCAAAAGAGCTTTGGGCTTTTTTTCTTCGTATTTTACTTTCCTTGATTCTTCTATCTTCTCTATCAAATTCCGCCTGGCTTCATTCAAAAGAGACAAAGGCAAAAAATAGATATTTTTTAGTGAGACTTCCAGGGATTTTAATGAAAAAAGACTTCCTCCTAATTTGCTGATTTGCTTTTGAATAGCCTGGAGTGCCTTATCCTGATCCCTTGCCTTTTCTTTAGGAAATTCTAATTTCAAAGAAGCTTGCACGCCATCTTCATCTTCCCCTTGCAAAATCCAGTTTTCATTTTCTTCGTACAGTCGGATTTTCAATTCTATTGTTCTTGAAAGTTTAGCATCTTTGAGGCTTTGCAAAAAGACTCTGTCCAGATTGCGGAAAATTTCTCTTCCATTTTCGATTGCATCTACGTCCTGAGGGTAGATCCTTAAACCTTGCACTTTGCTAATGAGCGTACCAACAAGCTCTCCTTTTTCATCCAGAAAGCATATCCCATCGCCATTCGCTAAATTCGCTTTTCCCTTGAGAATAAAGCTTTGACCATCAAAATCCTGCACTTTCCCTAATTTTTCCCCCCAACTCTTTGGTGTATGGGGAGAGGCAATTGGATCTTTACGATGGTATAAGAAATATGTTGTATAGCCACGGTTAAAGGTTTTATAAGGGTCAGGAGAAAAATCCCTTTTGCTCGAACCACTAGAGCTTTTCCCATAGCCCTTGGGAAGGAGGATTTTGTCTAATTTTTGGCGATAGAACCCAACAATGTTTTTCACGTAGCTTGAATCTTTTAGCCTTCCTTCGATTTTAAAAGATGTTATTCCTGCATCCAGAAGTTCCCCTAAAGAATCAGATAAATTCAGATCTTTTAAAGAAAGCAAATGCTTTTCTTTTTCTAAAAGTTTACCATTGGCATCTTTCAAGGAATATTTCTTTCTACAAGGCTGAGCGCAGTCTCCTCTGTTTCCACTTCTTTTCCCGCAAGCATAGCTCATGTAGCATTGCCCACTGTAGCAAACACAGAGAGAGCCATGAACAAAAGCTTCCAGTTCGATTTTTGTTGTGTGCTGCCTTGCTAGTCTGATGTCTTCGAGTGTGCATTCTCTAGGCAAAATGACCCTTTGGAATCCCACTTTTTCTAAAAATTGGACTTTTTGCCATGTATTGCTGTGGGTTTGGGTGCTTGCAATCAGAGGGATGGGAGGTAAAGAAAGTTCCAGGATTCCCATGTCCTGAATAATAACGGCATCTATGCCAATATTATAAACATCATGAATCAAGCCTTGAGCGAGTTCAAGCTCCTCTTCTTTTAAAAGCGTATTCAAAGTAAGATATACCTTAGCCCAATATCTATGGGCAAAAACAACAGCTTTTTCTAAATCCTGCAAGGAATTTCCTGCTGCTGTCCTAGCTCCAAACCTCGGGCCGCCTATATAGATGGCATCTGCTCCTGATTCGATTGCAGCAATAGCGCACTCTAAATCCTTAGCAGGAGAAAGAAGCTCAATTTTTTCCAAAAGTTTTTACTCCTAAATGAAGGAAAAGTGCCTCCAATCCTAAAAGATAGCTATGCCAGCCAAAGCCGCTAATCTGACCAACACAAACAGGTGCAAGAAGGGAATGTTGGCGGAATTCCTCTCGTGCATAAATATTAGAAAGATGTACCTCTACCACAGGCAAAGAAACAGATAAAATTGCATCTCTCAAGGCAATGGATGTGTGAGTGTAAGCACCAGGATTGAAAAGAATGCCGTGCATATATCCCTTAGATTTTTGGATATAGTCGATCAAAACCCCTTCATGATTAGATTGCCTGGAATATATCTTTACTCCATATTCTTTGGCATGATCTATAACTGCCATGTTTATATCTTTTAAGGTTTTTGTACCATATAGCCCAGGCTCTCTCTTCCCAAGCATATTCAAATTTGGGCCATGCAAAAGCAAAATATTTTTTCCAGACATATTTTATACTCTATAAAGCTTATTTTAATGCATAGGAAATTATAGTTTTAGTGATAAATGCACTTTAAGCTATATTCCAATCTTAGCCCCGAAGGGGCGAAATATAAATAGCCAGGGGCAACGCCCCTGGTATTTTATAATAGATATCGTCTATAACAAAATCTGATCTTAGCGTAAGCAGCTTGTACAGGCTAAGCAGTGCTATGTTAATAGCATCTGCTTGAGTCTGCGGAAGTAAATGGGGAACTTATTTAATTCTCGTTCCTTACCATTGTATTTCAGAAGGTAAGGCAGGGCATTCGTTCAGCCTTTCTTCGTAGATTTGGCCGCTTCTCATGAAAATAGTGCGGTGTGCGATTTGGGAAACTGCTGTATTGTGGGTTATGATAACGCAGGTTTTATTCGTCTTTTGGTTGATTTCGACCAAAGTCTGCAAAACCAACTTCCCTGTTTCATAGTCCAAAGCCCCTGTAGGCTCATCGCATAAAAGAATCTCTGGATTTTTTGCAATCGCCCTTGCAATTGCGATTCTTTGCTGCTCTCCGCCAGAAAGCTGCATAGGGAAATGCTCTGTTTTGCTTTGCATATTGACCCATTCTAAGACCTGAGAAACATCGAGAGGCTTAGAAGAAATTTGCCTTGCCAGTTCAATATTCTCTTTTGCCGTAAGACTTGGAATGAGATTGTAAGACTGAAAAACAAAACCAATTTTATTCCTTCTATACAATGCCATCTGGTTTGCTGTGTAGGAAGAAATATCCTGTCCTTGGAAAAAAATCTTCCCTGTATCAGAAAGGCTCATCCCTCCCAGAATGTTCAAAAGCGTGCTTTTCCCTGATCCTGAAGGCCCAAGAATGCACAAAATTTCCCCTTTTCTGATTTCAAGATCTGTTTTGCGCAAAGCAGTGCATTGTATTTGTCCAATTGTATATATTTTAGAAATTCCTTCAGCCCAAAGAAGTTTGGATGTATGCATAACAATACTTTCTTAATTATGGAGTATTTTTTTGCTATATTGGTAAATCAGTATGCCTGCTGATACTGAAGCATTGAGGGAATCAACCTCCCCTACCATGGGAATCAGCACTTTGTAGTGCGCTTCTCTTAGCCATGGTTCACTTAGTCCATCCTTTTCGCTGCCAATCGCAACAGCGATGTTTTCTTGCAATGGAATTTGGTTGTATAGATAAGAAGCTGATGGTGTAGATGCAATGATGGAAAAGCTATTTTTTTTTAGCCATGCTATGGTTTGGTCTGTAGTGGATTGTACTGTAGGTGTAGCAAACAAGCCGCCCAAGCTAGTTCTTACTACATTAGGATTGTATATGTCGCTTATTTCATCGCAGACTATGACAGCATCCGCTCCTGCTGCATTTGCAGTTCTTAGGATAGCACCTATATTGCCAGGCTTTTCCATTTTTTCCAATATAATGACAAAGCTTTTTTGGGTAGAAATATCATCAAGCTTCCTGCAAGGTTGAATAGCTATGCCTAAAAGCCCTTCTGTTGTGCCTCTGTAAGCGATTTTTTCGAAAACTTTTGTGCTGACTTTAGTCTTGGGAAGGGATGGGATGGAAGAAAGAAGTTTTTTTCCTTCTTCATCTATGATTTCTAAGCAATAGAAAAGATGTTCCATCTGTACGTTATATTTTAAGGCTAAAGAAAGCTCTTTTCTGCCTTCGATTACAAAAAGACCCCTTTTTTCCCGATCTTTTCTATCATAAAGCTTTATCGTTTCTTTGATAAAAGGATTGTTGATGCTCTCAATATATTTTTCAAACATAGTAGTAATGGTTACCTTATTCATGATTTTTTTCTTTAGAAACATAGATCCTTTTGGTTTTTGCACCATCTTCACTTTTTTCTTTTGGGCTTTTATGCAAATATTCAGGATATAATAGTTGCATGCATTCTGGGCAGATTCCATGGCTAAATTCTATATGAGCATATTCGTTCATATATTGATCTACTTGCTTCCAATAACCATTGTCATCCCTTATTTTTTTGCAATTAGCACAAATAGGCAGAATTTCTTGCAAAACTTTGATTTCTGCTAATTTTTTTTCCAAAATTTCATTTTTTTCTTTAATTTCTTTATAAAGTTTTGACATTTGCATAAGATCTTGGTGGCGAGCCATGGAAATTATGATAGATCTTTGCATTGTAATAGGGTCAATGGGCTTTGTGAGATAAGCCCCTACTCCAAATTCGCTTGCTTGCTGCAAATATTCTTTAGATTCATAAGCAGTTACAATAATGATAGGCGTTGGGTAAAGTTCCTGTATTTTTTTTGCAACGTCCAATCCATTCATTTGTGGCATCTGTATGTCTAGCAAAAGAAGGTCTGGTTTCACAGAACAAACCATTTCTAACGCTTTTTCCCCATTCCCTGCTACACCAATTACTTCATATCCTCCAAGGTGCAGCAAATTGCGCTGTATTTCCTTGGCAACAAGGAAGTCATCTTCTGCTATCAATACACGGATTGTCTTATGCTTATTCATATTGTGTCCTTTTCGCTATAATTGTAAAGCGGAAAGCTAGCTTTCCAAAGGGAAAGATACAATCGCTACTGCACCATGGTGGTTGTGGAATTCTACTTCACCTCCCAGGCTTTGGGTTACAATACCCTGTATGAGTTCAAATCCTACGCAGGCACAGGAAAAATCTTTTCTTACGATAGACTCAGGATAGCCTGGACCATCGTCCTTAAAAACCAGCACTATATTCCGCTCCATTTTTTTTATGTCGATTTCGATTTTAACCGTATTTTTTTGGGGTAAAGCATGCTTTATCGTGTTTGCAGCCAGTTCATTGAGAACCAAAGTAAGATGGTGCGCCTGATGCCCGTTGATTTCTATGGTACACGGTTCTATTTGGATATTGATTTTTTTGTCAAAAGGCTCTCCTGGTAAAACATTTTTAATGATCTGAAGGCATAGCTCGCTTAGATTTAAGCTTTTCCATTCTCTTTTAGAAAGCATCGTATGCACTGTGGAAAGCCCTTGGATTCTTTGAATTAAGCCTTTTAATAAATTGTGAGATTGCCCACCTTGTTGTTTTTCCAGATGATCTTCTTCTATATGTAGCATGCTAATCAAAGCGGAGAGGTTATTTTTTACCCTATGGTTTACTTCTTTTAAAAGAATAGACTGTATTTCTTCTTTTTCTTTTAGCTCTTTTAGAGATTTTTCCAGCCTTTTGGTTCTGTCATCTACTTTATTTTGCAAGAACATCTCATTGCGCTGGCGGATTTTTTCCTGTTGAGTAATGTCATATAAAATCACAAGAATACCCTGGAATTTAAGAGAAACATCTAGCATTCTGTTAATTTGTATTACGAAATACCTATCTTTTTCTTGGTAAGCCTCCATGCATTCGAAATAGCATTCTTTATCTTCCTGGTCTAAAAATTTTTTGATAGCTTTTTTGAGCCAGCCTGGAAAAACGATTTCTATTTCTTTATGATGGTAATAATAGCCACCTGGTGTTTCCGAAATGCCCAGAAGCCTGCATCCTTCGTAGTTTATATATTCGATCTGTTTTTTGGGATTGAGCAGGATTACAGGAGTCGATAGGCTTTCTATTATGGTGAGGTATTTATTTTTTTCGTTGACGACTTCCAGGTTTTTGTCCTGTAGCTCTTGTTGCTTTTTTTCTTCGGATAGATTTACCCAGGCTGTGCAAAAGCCCAATTCCATGCGGTCAAAGACCCTGTTGATAAAAAACAAAGCCTTTTCTTTATTGCTGTTGGCTGTTTCGCTAACAAGGTCAAGATACGCCTGTTTATAGTATTTAAAAAGACCTAAAAACATTCCAAGCTTTACACCTCTAGCTCTATGCCTTGCCGCTTCTTGAATACCGAAATTGCTCAAAATATCTTCTGCAAAATTTTCTTCTGGGTAAAAATTGGGAATATCCTGATAGGCACTGATTGCTTGAATAATAGAATGGGAAATGCCCTGGATAGAAATACGCCATGCTTCTTTTAAAGTAGAGGTATATTTTGTATAGTTTTGTGATTTAGCGTACGAGAGTACTCTCTCTATAAGCCAGTCTTCATGTTCTTTGATGATTTGGATAAAAATTTGCATCATTGCGCCCTTGCCTTGAAAAATTCAAGACTAAAGATTATTAATAAAGATCTGCGATAGCTATCCAAGGATTTTACAGATAAAGCATATTATAATAAGATGCAAAATTTTATGCAAAAAATATTTTAAATATTTTTCTCTTGGTTGGTAAAAAAAAAATTTTATATTATAATCATTGTAAAGGTCGTGTAGATAAAATATCTTTCCAACTTAACAATTTTTTTTACGAAAAGGGTCATTTATATGCAAAAAGCAAGCACATACATTTTCGTTTTATTTTTTGTTTTAAGCAATTTTATGATGGCTGTAACCTGGCAAGATGAGACAAGAACAGAAGCAAGATTTTTGGATTTTTTCCGATGGGTGCAGCATAACAAGCCTAAAGATGATAAAACTGCGATCACTTTTTACACCATGATCGAAACAATAGAAGGAAAAGTTACCCCAGTTCCAGCCCCTCTTCAATGCAAAGATGCCAATTCCAGAGTTGGCGAAATGGTTGTTTCTCTCTCCCGCAGTGCTTTCGCTGACAAAAGAACTGCACTTTTAGTCAATGCCTATGCAGTAGTGGATATTCCTCCCAATACAAGAGCGCAAAGCGATTTTGAAAAGGCACTCAAGCAAATGACAGACGCTGGCTTTGATGTAAATGCCATGAAAACCGATCTGATTGCTATCAAAAATGGCTTTTTCAACACACACATAGATAAGCTCTACGATGAATATGCAGACAAAATTCACACAAAAATGTTAAAGGTTTTTGGCGAACAAAAGGAGCTTTTAAAAGGCACACTAAAAGACAAAGATTTCGTTTATTATGAGATGCTATCCATCAATGGCAAGAGCTATCCTCATATCATTGCCATTGGCACAAAAACAAAAGAATTTGAACTTTTCAAAACAGGAAAATGCGCTGTGGGAAAAATCATCAAAAAAGGAACAGAAGTCTTCAGTAGAAACAAATATTTGCAATATTCAGGCGATATAACAACAGACGAGATGTTCAAAGCTCTACAACGCACAGGTTGGAATATGAAGAACATCACCAGCAAAGACAACCTGGAAAAGAAATAAACTTACCTATCTCGGACAAGCCGAAACGAAAAAGGTATTAAGAGCCTATCCGAAAAATCCTTTTGGCTGCAAATTTCGATGCATCTCGGATAGCTTCGTCGAAAGTGACAAAATTGTCCTCAGAGTAGCCTCAAAATTTTCGCCTAAAATTATTTTTCGGATAGGCTCTTATCACGAATGAGACGAATATACAAATTACGCGAATGAAATTTTTATAAAACTATTCGTGCCATTCGACCATTCGTCTTATTCGTGATTCAAATCTTTGCTTTTTTGGAAAACATCTAATTTTTAGGTTCTATATCCATACCCATACTCATACCTATACCAACCCAGAACTTTACCTGGGATAGTATATAACGCACTTTCACGGTAAGAGTTACATCGAAAATTTATACGCATGAAAGACATAACAACAAGATAAGTATTTGGAAAATTGCATGATAGAAAAAAAAAATCCCTCCAAGAATATCGCTGATTTCCTTCCTGTAGCCGCTCAAGAAAGACCATACGATAAAGCCATTGTTATTCCCCATTCAAAAGACCACTACAAACGTGTTGCGTATACACATTTTACCTATTCTCAATTGCATAGCGACAGCGATTGTATCGCCAGAGGACTTTACAAAATTGGCTTCAAGCGCAAAGACCTTTGCGCCCTTATGGTAAAGCCAGGGCTAGATTTCTTTTCGATTATGTTTGCCCTTTTTAAAGCAGGCATTGTTCCTGTTTTGATTGACCCTGGTATAGGCATGAAGCCTTTAAAATCCTGCCTGGATGAAGTCGAGCCCAAAGGATTTATCGGGATTGCGTTTGCCCAAATCGCAAGAAAGATTTTACGATGGGCAAGCCATTCTATCCAGATTGCCGTCACTTCAGGCAAAGCAGACTGGATTTGCGGTTTTTCTTTGCGTGAAGTACGAGAAATAGGGAAATCGTCAGAGTCCTTTCCTATAGTAGTCCCAGAAGCAGAAGAAACGGCGGCTATTCTTTTCACCTCAGGCAGCACAGGCATTCCCAAAGGGGTAATCTATACCCATGAAAATTTTATAGAACAAGTGGAAAGAATCCGCCAGATGTTTCATATTATACCAGGCGAGATAGATGTCCCTACCTTCCCTCCTTTTGCTCTTTTTGACCCTGCTCTAGGCATGACTGCTGTTGTTCCTGATATGGATCCTCGCTATCCTGCCAAAGCCAGGCCAGAAAAAATTCATGAAGCCATACAAGACTTTGGAGTTACCAATATGTTTGGATCTCCTGGATTTCTTAATACTTTTTCACGAGATGGTGTCAAAAAAACTAAAAAACTGCCTACAATCAAAAGAATCATATCTGCTGGCGCACCCGCTTTGCCCTCTACCTTAGAAAGAATGCAGCAGATGCTATCAGAAGGCATTGAAGTGTATACTCCATACGGCGCAACAGAATGCATGCCCGTTTCTTTGATCGGCAGCAAAGAGGTTCTGGCAACCCGCAAGAAAAACCAGGAAGGCTATGGAATTTGTGTCGGAAAGCCTGTAGAGAACATATCTGTTTCCATTATTCCTATATCAGACGAAGCCATTCCCTGCTATGAAAATTCCTTATGCCTTACAACAGGGCAAATCGGCGAAATTGTGGTGCAAGGGCCTACTGTAACAATAGGCTATTTTCGCAGACCAAAAGAAACCGCTCTTGCTAAAATGAAAGATCAGGAAGGACGATTGTACCACAGAATGGGCGATTTAGGCTATCTGGATGAAGAAGGAAGACTATGGTTTTGTGGAAGAAAATCCCATAGGGTGAGGACTGCCCAAAAAATTATGTTCACCATCCCTTGTGAAGGAGTCTACAATGCCCACCCTTCTGTTTTCCGAACAGCCCTTGTTGGCGTAGGAAAACCAGAAAATGCTTTGCCTGTAATATGCGTAGAATTAGAGCCTGGGGTTTCTACCAAAGAATGGAAGCGGATTGAAAACGAACTCCGCGACCTGGGATCCAAGTTTGAACACACCAAGATCATACAACACTTCTTACTGCATCCAGCCTTCCCTGTCGATATAAGGCATAATGCCAAAATACAAAGGGAAAAGCTTTCTATTTGGGCTTCTAACTTTATAAGCTAGATTAGCAGACAATCAGTGTTTCAGTTACCAAGTATGCTTTGATTCAACAAAAAAATGGTACCCTACTTGCTAGTCGAGTAGGGACGCGACACAAGGATACAAGTAGTACCTGTAAACGAACTTCCAGTTTGTAGCTCTACGCTAATCCTGTATCCA
>JABWCH010000576.1 GCA_013359215.1 Candidatus Brocadiia bacterium
CTTAAAGCGACTTGTTATGCCTGCCAGGCTAGCTTGCTAGCCCATGCAGTATAACACTCCGCTAAATTGCCAGGCGATAGCCTGGTCAGTTTCAGCGGAGCGGAAATGTTAGAATCGTAAAAACACATCTTTGAAACACGCATAAAAAAAGCCTCCCATAATAAAAGGAAAAAATTCCTAAAGAGGCTGTGAAATGGCTTATATGCAAATTTTGCAGCTTTAATTTAAGCGTCTGTCCTATTTTTCTAGCATGAGACTCTATAACAATATCCGCTTTATAACCTGTCTTAACACCTTATAAAAAACTATTAAATTTTTAAAGGCAATAGGTTACAGCGGTGTCTGTCCATTTTTTCTAAATGTAAAAAATTTTAATATAGCGAAACCCTTATGCTGTCTGAAGTTTCATGTAAGAACCACAAACGATATGGCTCTAAAAACGAATAAAAAAAGCCTCCCATAACGGAAGGCTACACAAAAAAATTCCTTTAAACAAGCTGTTCAATATTGTACAGCGTAATGACTTCTTTGGGTTTGGCTTTCAGAATACCATTCACCAAATCTTCCAGGCTTATTTTATGGTGAAAACGAACCAGGGCATACCGTTCCCTGATGTATTCCTCTCGTTTTTTATCTTCTTCTGGGTCGTAAAATTTGTGGCAGTAGCCATTACATTCCAGACATAATCCAAAGCCAAAGAAATCAGGGATGAAGAAATCGACACGATAGCTTCCTATGGAATGATTATACCTGAGATCAAAGCCTTCAAAAACTTTGGAAAGTACACTACGCCATTCTATTTCACCCTTTGTTTCTATTTTTAAAAAGTTGCCTATATTTCCGAATAATCTCTTTTTGGCTTCTATCCCTTTTTCTGTATCCATACCAAAAGTTATTTTTGCCACATCATCAAAAGAATAGCCCTTCATGTGTTTTGCTTTGCTTCCTAAAGCTTTTATTGTTTCTAAATCTAGGGACATTGGCTTGATATTTTGGTTGTGTTTTCGTAGGAAATTATTCAAGGTACTTCATCCCAAGCTTGTGCTTTTTGTCGAGCAGATAAATAATCTCCTTTTAGAATGTCAACTTCGATAGACTGTAGTCTTTTTAAGATAGTTATCTTTTTTTCTCTCGCTTTAGGGCCAGCAAAATCCATAATTAAAATCTCGGTTTGGTGGCGGGTAAGTGCATAAACAGTTTGATACCTTTTCGCAGTTTTTCCAACTTCGATCATGCGCCTAAATTTAGGCAGATGATAAACTAAATGTCCTTCTTTCTGTAGTTTAGAAATATTTTGTCCTGTTAAATGAGCATGTCTTATATTGAAAAAATCAGCAAGATCACTACTGAGAATGAAGACATTATCTAAAAGGTTTTCATAAGTAAGTTGAAGGTCTTTAGATTTCCAAAGAGGAAAACCTTCTAAAGTAGAAGTGTAGATTTCCAAAAATTTTGTAAGAACTTTTTCCATAATTTATACGCCTGTCAAAGTATTCTGTCTTGTAAAATGAGGCAGGCGGTGACAGTTTCCGCTTTTCAGTGCATATGCAAACCTTAGCCTCAATGAAATTTTATTCTAAAAACGCTTAATTTTTCTTTTCCTTTTGCAGTGCATTTAAGACTTCTTTTAGCTCGCTTTCTGAAACTTCTTTTCCCTTTTCTAAAAGAACGAGTTTTTCTACTATAAAAAGAAGATTTGATTGCCCAGCACCACTTAATACACTATGAGTTGAGATAGGTGTTAGATGGCCAAATAATTCTATTTTATCGCCGTAAGTCAGCTCAAATACTAAATCACTTTTATCTTTTGGAATAAGAATATTCAATGATGTTACTGTTCCAACACCGCAACTAATACGAACATAATTTGTTTTATATTCTGCTGGTAAATCTATGACCATATTCACCTGAGTACTAAAGTTAGCTTTGCATCTTACCCATTTATTAGCATATTCTTGTGCAAATGCAGGATTAGTAATTTTTTGAAATGGAGCAGAGATATAGTCATTTTCAGTGATAGGGCTTGGATTTTTTAAAGCTATAGTAGATTCTGCTTTGTCAGATACACTACAACTTAAAATGACAAGGCTTATTAATATTAAATAAGACAGAAGTAATCTCATGAATTGTCCTTTCTAACTTA
>JABWCH010000265.1 GCA_013359215.1 Candidatus Brocadiia bacterium
TTTAAAAATAAGGTCAGATACAACTATAATATATTGCAAATAAATATTTTAAGTATTTTATAACCGTTAAAAAGGCTATTCAAAAAGCTGCAAAATTTCTCAATTTCTTTGCGAGTTTTAGAATTTCTACTATTAAGTCGAGACGCTAAATACTTTAATTCTTGTTCTACTTTTCTGATGCCTTTTTCACGAGATGTTTTCTCTGCTTTAGCTTTGATAGAACTGCAAACAAAAATAAAGCGATACTTATATTTACGATCTCTGCCATCAGGATGCTTCACTGTGATTTTTTTAGGTATTTCAAATGCTTCATAGTAATTCCGTTTATACTTTGGTTTCTTTGCATCTTCCTTGGATACATATTCAAGTAGTACCCAAAGAATGCCTTCAACTATTATAAAGTGATCTTTATTTGGTCTTCCTGTTTTTGGCTTTTCAGCAGGAAGCAACTCTTTTATTTTATTCCATATATTTACTTGGAGTCCATCACGTGTTATACTATACATATATCCACCTTTCTTTTTTTATAAGTATTTCACTTTAAGGTGGATATTATAACATACTTGTCAAGTTTGAGTTTGCAAACACATACCTAGCACTGCTCATCTGGCACAGGTTTCGTTTCTTAAGAACTATTGTGAAATATTATTGGGAAGTTTTTTAATTCTCATCACTTACACAATCTTCAAGGAAAGGTTCAATTAAAAAAATGGAAAAAGATATGACAAAGGATTCGGCAGAACAAAAAGTGACCCGCGGGTTGCTCCATGCCCTTGCCAAAAAGCATATCAGCAAAGAATGCCTTGAGAGATCACTGGTGTTGTCAGGTTTCTTGCCTGACAAAAATGCCTGGTATACATTCATCCATGTATTTTTTTTGCTGTTAGGGATCACCCTTGTTTTAACAGGGATCTCTTTTTTCTTTGCTTACAACTGGTCTTCTCTTCACAAGTTTGCCAAGCTCGGAATAGTACAGTTGGGGATCTTGGCTTGTCTGGGAGGTGTTTTGTATAAAGGGTTGGACAGTCTTGTTGGAAAAGCTTTGCTTTTCGCAGCATCTGTTCTGGTAGGCACATTTCTTGCTGTTTTCGGACAAATATACCAGACAGGAGCAGATGCTTATGAGCTTTTTGTAGGGTGGTTTTTCTTCATCATAGGATGGACGGCCATCAGCAATAATACTGGGCTATGTTTTTTAAGCCTTCTAATTTTAAATCTTGCTATAGTTTTGGGTATGGTGCAAACAGGAAGAGTGGATAGGCCATGGGAGTGGTGTTTTTTATTTGAAATTCTCTGCGCTATACAATTTTTGCCTTTATTGGTTTGGGAATCTTTTTCCTCTCGTCTGGAATGGATGCGGGTTCGATGGTTTCCCCGAATTTTAGTTTTCGCTTTGCTTTATTTTCTCGTTTTTCCTGTGATGATCTATATTTTTTCCAGAACCCCAGAAGACAGGCAATACCTATCTGTTCAAATCGCTCCTTTACTTTATGGATCATTTACTGCATTCCTTTTCTATTTCTATCAGTATAAAAAACAAGATCTCAGCATACTAACCATGAATTGCATTGCTTTAATCATTGTTGTGAGTTGTTCTTTTGGAAAATTTTTGGTCGATAGCATACATGATGTGATTTTTCTGAGCATTTTAGTCATAGTTCAGGCTAGCCTCGCAAGTATATGGCTAAGAAAGGTATGGAAAAAATGGACAATGTAGAAAATTCTAATTATAGCATAGAAATGCTCTTAACCAAACTGGAAGAAGAAAAGCTCCTGGATGCACAAGGCAAGCAAGAAATCATGGCAAGTATCCCATCCCTTTTGCAAAAAAACAGCTCTCCTTGGATGATTCAGGCTCTTGTGGCTCTCGCCGCCTGGTGGGCTGCTATTCTATTCCTTATTTTCGCATTTGGTACAAGATTGATCGATGGGAAAGATAGTATGGTTATTTTTGGACTTCTATTTTCGCTTGCGGCTATTTTTTTGAAAAGATTTCTGTATATTCCTGCTATGAAATCAAGCTATATTTTTGTGAGCCAGCTTGCTCTGGCAGCAAGCGTTGCTGGTCAGATTCTTTTGGTTATGGGCTTTGGAGCAGAAGTTAAGACATACACAGGGATTTGCCTTTTTATTATTGGGCTTGAAGTGGCGATGTTTTTTGCTTATCCTGATGTGATCCAAAGATTCGCTTCCCCTATCATAGTCACAGGGGCTTGTCTATGCCTTTTTTCTGAACTCAAACTGCTGATGCTTATCCACGCGCTTATTCCTGCTCTGGGAATCGCTGCTGTTTATCTATGGATAGAGGAGTCTTGGATCAATACTCAGAAGGAAGCATTGGCTTTAAAAACACTATCCTATAGCATTGTTGTCTCAATGCTAGGCGTACTCTGCCTTTCTGCAATACAAGATTTTGAATTCCAGAGACTTTTTCCCATCCAATATTGGTGGATATCATCAGTTTGCCTCAGTCTTCTTCTTCTTTTGCTGGAACACCGTATTTTGCATTCTTATGGCATACAGACTCTGTCTTCTTTTTATTTTTTTGCTTTAGGCAGCACCTTGGTCTTAGCCGCCCTTTGCCACAATTCTCCAGGCATTATAGGGGCTATTCTTATTTTGGTACTGGGCTTTTCAAGAGGGAATGGAACGCTTATGGGAATTGCCTTGCTTGCTTTTGGCAGTTTCTTATTTTTCTATTATTATAATCTTCAATCGACTCTCTTGCAAAAATCTTTGATTTTAATGGGTACAGGAACAACTCTTTTGTTGCTCAGGGCATTTTTTCTTTATCTGTTCGTAAAAAATAGAGAGGAACAAGCATGAAAATACGGATAGCATTGTTAGTTGTTTTTAGTTTTGTTGTTTTAGGAGGCTTAAATTTTTTGGTTTTCCAAAAAGAAAGAATCCTCGCGAGCGGAAGACCCATCATCCTCAAGCTGGCTCCTGTAGATCCTCGTTCTCTGATACAGGGAGATTATATGGTACTAGACTATGAAATAAACGGCCAAATCCGTAAAGCTTTAGAGGATGCCAGAAAAGAAGAGTCTTCTGGGTATGAAAAAACTAAAGGATATGTTGTTGTGAGCATTGCCAAAGATAGCCTGGCAACCTTCAAAAGACTCCATGACCCTTCTATTCCTTTAAGCGAGGATGAACAGCTTTTGAAATTCAAAAAACATGATTGGCGAGTCCAGTTGGGCGCGGAATCCTATTTTTTTCAGGAAGGCCATGCTAAATACTACGAAAGAGCCAGCTATGGGGAACTCAAAGCCACCCCTTCGGGCACTACTCTTCTTTATGCACTAAGAGACGACAAAATGCAGCCTATTGTTATTCAAGGTGATTAGTTTTATATATTAGACAAGAGCAATGCCAGGGCAATGCAACAACGATGTTAAACTATTTATCGATGAGAACAAAATAGCTTCCCCATCTATGTGGCAATGCCCTGGAAAAATAGGTAAAAATGCTATGGAAACAAATGTTCCTGTTACACGTGTGTTGGACATACTGCCACAAAAAATTGATGGATATAGAGTTTTGGAGAAATTAGGAAAAGGGGGGATGGGGATTGTCTATAAAGTAGAAAAAGGCACAGGGGAAATCTATGCTTTGAAAATTCTTTTAGATAAAGATGCCTCAGAACAGGTCTATTTCCAAAGGTTTACAAAAGAAATCCAAATACTCCAGCAGTTCAACCATCCTAATATCGTTAAAATCCATGCTATGGGAATATGGCAGGGAAAGCCGTATTTTATCATGGACTATTTGGAAGGGCTAACTTTGGGGAAGCATTTAAAAAATAAGCAGCGGCTTTTAGCAAAAGAAGCATTAAATATTTTTTACCCTATTGCTTGCGCCTTGGTGGAAGTCCACAAATCAGGGATTGTTCATCGTGATATTAAACCCGAAAATATTATGATCTGCAATAAAAAGCCTTATTTGATGGATTTTGGGGTTGCTGTAGAATACAGCCGCCAGACCAGAATGACAGCAACAGGCGTTGCGATTGGAACTTTGAACTATATGCCGCCAGAGCAAGTACAAGGCCAAAGAAAAAAGATAGGCCCCTGGAGCGATGTATATTCCTTAGGGGCAACTTTGTACCATACATTGACAGGCATTGTCCCCTTTTTCGGTCATACAGAATTCGAAACCATGCTAAGATTGTCTCAGGAAGAAATCCCTTCTATAAGAAAATACAATCCAAGGTTTTCTAAAGATTTAGAATGGCTAGTCCTAAAAGCAACACAAAAAAACCATGAAGATCGCTATTCTTCTATGCAAGAATTCGCCCAGGATATAGATAGCATTTTAAAACAGAAAAAGATTCCAAGAAACAGGAAGATTCTTGAGTTAGGTAGATTAGTCCCTTATTTTTTCTTGGTTTTTATATCAATTTTGACTCTATCTATTGCTGTTTTATATTTTTCTCAAGAAAAAAAACAGCCTATCCAGGAACAAAAGACAGTAGAAAAAAACACCAGCAAAATAGTATCTGAAATACCCAAAGTTCCTGAGGAAAAGTATAGCGAAAAAAAAGAAACGCCTGAAGACACAGCAAAGAATCTGAAAGATTTAGAAGGTCGGCTAAAAAGTGCCATAGAAAAAAAAGAAAGTAGAGAAACCATTACTCCTCTCACCCACCAAATCGCAAATATCTATAAAAATCAAGGCCATATACGAAAAGAAATGGATGTTTTGGAAAACTGTCCTTACCCAGATAGAGAGATCATGGAAAGGAAATGCCATCTTGACCTGCAAATGAATCGTAATTCTAATGCTCGATATGACTTGTTTTTATTGAAAGAGATCTTTGCTTTACCCGAAAATCGATTTTTGCCTTTATGGCAACGCTTTCAAGATAATCTAAAAAAAGAGGAGTCTGCTAATAGCAAGCTCTCTGCACCACGACAAAAGATAAGGAAAATTCTCCGAGATCTCGCTTTTGTAAACGCAGCCAAATGGACATTGAAAATGCCTTTAGTTCAGGAATCATGGCAAAATGCTTACCAACTCGCGAAAAGCAACTTCGATGACTTTATGCCTTTTAACTTTATGCCTTTTATGGTTTGCGTGGATGCTCTTTTGTCTATAAAAGAAAAAGATTTAGAAAAAGCTAAAAAAATCATGGAAATCCGCATATCAGGAGTCTCCTTGTATGAGGGATTTGCCTGGATGAATTCTAAGAATCATCTTGTTTTTGATTTTTGGCCTGAGACTACATTTGTCAATGCGATTTTGCATTACTACTTGGAGGAGGATGAAAAGGCAAGGTACCTGCTAGAAAAATTTCAGACAGACAAGGAATACTATGACTATCCAACAGAGAGAAGACTCTACGCAATGGCTGAACCTTATCTAAAATCTTTGCAAAACAAAAATGAGCCAAGAATTGCTCTATCACCTGAGATAGCCAACTCTTTGCTCAGACAATTGCTATATAGGCTAGGCGATAGGATCATCAAAACGAGCGTAGATATGGTCAGGACAAATAGCGTGGACACTGCTATCACCATTTGTGAAGACTTCCTTTCGCTGGAGTATTGGGAATATATGTTTCATTATAAAATGGGGAACTATTGCAGCATGAAAAGAAATTGGGTTCTGGCAGAGCGCAACTTTCTTATTGCCAAACAGTATATGCCTGATTTTACAGAGCTAGTTTTTCTTTTAGGTGAGCTATATTTTTATACAAACAGGTTAGAGAAAGCCGAGGAGTGTCTGGAATATTGCATTCAAAACCCGCCCCAATGGGACAAAGGCGCATTGGAAAAAGCAAAAAGATACCTTTGGGAAATCAAGAGGAAAAAGAAAAAATAGTTTTTTGCTTATGCCCAGAGCCTATCCGAAAAATAATTTTCGCCTAAAATTATTTTTTGGATAGGCTCTTAAAGAGTGTATGCCCATGCTATAAACAGCATGGGCATAGTCCAAGGTTATTTATTGGAGAGAGATTTTAATACTTCTTCGTGTGTGGGGAAACGATTGGTCTGTTTTTTAGAAAAGATGAGCTTATCGTCTTGGTAGACTTCAAAAACGCCACCAGAGGAAGGAACTAAGGTAGCAGAAACACCAAATTGTTTTTTAATTGTTTCCGACAAACTGTCGGCTTTGGATTTGTAACCTCAGGACGTGCAATATTCAATTTTAAGTTTGAAATTAGCTGCTTTTACCATAGGACTGTTCTCCGTACTTACAGGTTTTTCAGTAACAGTTTCTGTCCCTTCATTTTCATTTGCTGGTGTTGTTGCCTTACTATCGCAACCCCAGCAAAGAAGGAACATACAAAGAAACAAAATAACGATTTTTTGCTTCATTCAGTCTCTCCTTTTATAAACATCTACCAACAAATAACCATAAAACTTGAACTAGAAGAATTATAATATATTTTTTAGACTTTTGTCAAAAAAAAAATTATATGCTCAGACTTCGGATCAATAGGTTATATTTAATATACTTCTTGCCCACCTGTTGGAGTTACTCCACTGCCTACACGGCTACTGATTTGTCCAACAGTAACTACTTTCCACCCTTCCTGTATCTTCCCCAAAGCCGAGTCTTTAAAATCTCCGGTTTTCTCGCTTGTTGCCTGCTGAGTCGGGTTATTTTTCTTCACCATATTATTTCCCATTGGCTGTTATTTCTTGTAATTGCATTTTTGTAATAGGAAGTTGTTCTCGAATGATATGCCATACTGTAGGCAAATCTACATGAAAATATTCATGGATAGAGATATTCCTAAGCCCTATAACTTTTTTCCAGGGGATTTGTTCATGTTTTTCCCGTATTTCGTCTGGGATGTGAGAAGCGGCTTCGCCAATAATCTCCAGATTGCTTACAACAGCGTCTATGATTATAGATGTGCTTGCAAAGGTTTCATAGGAAATCCCTGAAATGTATGTTTCGATTTTACGCATTGACTCCAACATATCCTCAAGGTAGAGAGTGCATGATCGTTGCTCTTTTGGACTCATATATACACAACCTCCCTCAAAATGGTATCTTTCAATTGAGGCTTAATGGCACGAGTGGGGACTAAATCCACTTTTCTTCCCAATTTTTCTTCCAAAAATTCACGCAATTCAAAAACATCCCATCCTATGATTGGATCATAGTCAACGAGTAAGTCAATGTCGCTATGTTGGTTTTGTTCCCCTCTGGCAAACGAACCAAAGAGTCCGATTTTATTGACTCTATAATGCTCTTTTAAAAAAGAGCGATATTTTTCCAAAGTTTCTTTTATTTCCTTTTTGGATATCATAAATCGCTCCCCTTTTTAGAATAACCCAATTTTTCCAGGTATTCATTGAGCCTGCTCACCGCAGAATCCCGTTCTTGCTTGATTTCAACAAGGGAAACCTGGTACTTGTCCCATAGTTTCTCGAAAATCCCGATAATCTTTTTCCGCTCGGCATTGAGGTAACGGCGCATCTCTTTCTGTATACCATCGAAAAGTTGTTGTAAAATCAACTTTTGAGCCTCTTCGATAGAAAAGCTCTGTTTCTTTGCCTCAATCTTTTGCTCAAGTTCTTTGGTTTTATCTTTCAACGATTTTTTGAGCCTTTTTACGTCCTGCTCTTTAGAGCCTATCCGAAAAATCCTTTTGGCTGCAAATTTCGATGCATCTCGGATAGCTTCGTCGAAAGTGACAAAATTGTCCTCAGAGTAGCTACGGCGCCTAAAATTATTTTTCGGATAGGCTCTTAGTATCTATCGCTTTTAGAATCTTTTGCATTGCCTCTGTCGCCTGATTCTTTTTACTCATTTCTTTGATCTGGCTTTGCAGGTACTTTTTGACGTTGCTTACGCTCTTCTGTTTTTCCTGTTCTTCCGCTTCCTCGTCGTCTTGCTCTTCCATCTCGACTTCTTCCAAAACCTCCGACAAAGCGAATTCCGCTTCCACACTTTTAGATTCCAGCAATTCTATTTCTTCCAATTCTTTCTGGAAAAACGAGGTCTTGATGTACTAGTCTGGCACTAAAGAGGCACTCCAGCCAACAGAAACAAGGGTCTTGAGATCATACTTGATCGCCTCCCCATACACAAACATCCCTTCCAGAGGCTTGATGAGGCGCACAAGCAACCGCACCACTTGAGAAGGAGTATAAAATTCGCCACCTTTTTTTCCTGCGCTGTCGGCAAAGTCCTTAATCAGATACTCATACGCAGCACCTAGAAGATCAGGAAACTCGAAATCATCGTTGATTAGCTTATAGTCGTTAAAATGATGGATAAGCTGCACGAGCTGGCTGTCTTTGAGCCTGGTCTTGCCTTTCTTAGCATTGAAATCTATGTTCTTGAGTACTCCATCCAGTTCAGGATTCGCTTCTTCCAGTTCAGCCAGAGCCTTTTTGCGCTGGTTTCCGACATCTTCCTTTAGATCAAGAAGATTTTGCCAGCGAGTACGCTCAGGCACAAAGAAACTGCCACCATACTGGTTTGGATCTTCGATCAGTTCTTTAATCTGTTCTTTGTCTAAACCTTCTTTCTCCCATTTTTCCAGAATTTCCTTCATAGCAAAGATCTATTATCTCTCGCCAAGTGTTTCAATTGCTAGATAGATACAACGAATCTACTAGACGCGTAGCGAAGGTTCTCTTCCTGGTTTTTCTAATCTGCAAGCCTGATACTGTTCATCAAGTAGATCTGATGGATATCAGAGGAAAAACCTTCCAGAGAA
>JABWCH010000266.1:0-3078 GCA_013359215.1 Candidatus Brocadiia bacterium
TTTTGATTCCTTACAGAAGGCTTACACTACGCTCTTCTTATCCTTAAGTAGATAACATAATCTATTGTAAGACAAGCTATTAAAACTTAACACGTATGAACTCCGCGTACGTTGTACTATCTATGACTCAACTATCAAGGACTTGGGATCAACAATGGAGTCTTTAGCTAGGTTTTTGATTACAGGCATTACGTCTATTCACGGATGGCCTATTTACCAATATTTCCGATCTCTTTACCCTGGACAAGTGCTAGGAATCAAAAATGAATTTGCACCAAAACCTGAAGATAGCTCTTGTGTTGTCCGCGCCAACATAGAAAATCGCGAAAAAATTCATAGTATATGCAGGTCTTTTTGTCCGACTCATATTTTGCATTGCGCGGGCCTATGCGATTTGGATACAGCAGAAGACCATCCTCAAAGAGCCTATGATCTTAATGTACAAGGTGCATGGAATCTATACGAAATAGCTTCCTCCTGCCGATTTCTTTACCTTTCTTATGATCTTATCTTTTCTGGAATAAAAAACCATGGGCAAGGCTATAAAGAGGAAGATATCCCTGACCCTCTAACCGTGGTAGGAAAAACAGTATACGAAGCGGAAAAAATTCTTCTAAAACTGGACAATTCTTTGATTGTTCGTTTAGCCTTGCCTATGGGGCCATCCATACAAGGAAACAAAGGTGCTGTGGATTGGATAAACTCTCGTTTTAAAAAGAATTTCAGAGTGACTCTGCTTTACGATGAAATTCGCTCTACCATCAATACACAAGACTTAGGAAAGGCTGTACATTGCCTCACTCTGCATGGAGGCAATGGCATACTGAACTTAGGAAGCCCATACACAATCAGCCTACACGGAATTGGGAAAAAAATTTTAAATGCCCACCAATACCCTGACTCTATTTTAGAGGGAAAATTCCGCTATGAATTCCCGCCCTCTCCGCCTCGTATGGGAAATGTCTCCCTGGATTCTACAAAAGCCTATTCTATCTTAGGATGGAAACCTGAAATATGGGACTACTGTGTTTAGGAGTTACGCAAAGAGATTTTTATTTGGGGAAAATTTTTGTAAAAATTTTCCCCCAAACCCCCTTTAAAAACTTTTATATATTTATTTTGCAATAGGCTATGACAAAAATAAAAATAAATTTTGTTTTTAAGCTTAATATCAGAAATAGATAGTTTTGTTTGGTTGGCCGAAATTATGTTTCTAAAGATAGCTTGACAGAAACTGTTTCTATATAGTATACTGTGGCAAATTGCTAGAAGCTTGAAACAAGCCAATACGTCCCTTTAGAGTTATAGTTTATATAGCTCTCTATTTCCGTGGTCGCTAGTTGATCGAGGGAATTGTACGTATT
Organism: Candidatus Brocadiia bacterium; assembly: GCA_013359215.1. Classification (GTDB taxonomy): domain Bacteria; phylum Planctomycetota; class Uabimicrobiia; order Uabimicrobiales; family JABWCH01; genus JABWCH01. Next base: position 1,365 of record JABWCH010000266.1, read on the forward strand.
TTTTTATAGTAAAACTAAGGAGTTTTTAATGTCAGTTTCTAAAGAAATGTGTTCTCATGAATCGTGTTCTCATGTTGTGCCTTTAGACCTTTCTCTTCCTTTTAAAGTGGCAGATATTTCTCTTGCAGAATGGGGACGTAAGGAACTAAGGTTAGCAGAAAAAGAAATGCCTGGTTTGATGGCTGTCCGAGAAAAATATGGCAAGACAAAGCCCCTCAAAGGACTAAGAGTTATGGGCAGTTTGCACATGACAATACAGACCGCTATGCTTATTGAAACCTTGGTTGTCTTAGGCGCGGATGTTCGATGGGCATCTTGTAATATTTTTTCCACGCAAGACCATGCTGCCGCAGCTATTGCTAAAGCTGGGACTGCCGCTGTATTCGCCTGGAAAGGGGAAACTCTGGAAGAATACTGGTGGTGTACAGAGCAAGCATTGACATGGCCTGATGGAAATGGCCCTGATCTGATAGTAGACGATGGTGGTGATGCCACTCTCTTGATCCACCAAGGCTATAAAGTAGAAAAAGACCCTTCTTTGCTCTCCCAGAAATACGAAGTCAAAGAAATGCAGATCATTATGGATCGCATTGCCAAAAGGTATGAACAAAATCCCATGCACTGGCATAAATTCAGCCAGAAAGTGCTTGGCGTATCGGAAGAGACAACCACAGGAGTCCACCGCCTTTACCAAATGAGCGAAAAAGGCGAGCTCCTTTTCCCTGCCATCAATGTAAACGATTCTGTTACCAAATCCAAGTTCGACAACCTTTATGGCTGCCGTGAATCCCTTGCCGATGGAATCAAACGAGCCACAGGCATCATGGTTGCGGGTAAAATTGTCGTAGTTTGTGGATATGGCGATGTTGGCAAAGGTTGCGCTCAATCCATGAGAGGATTTGGGGCGAGAGTCGTTGTTACAGAAATCGATCCTATATGCGCTTTGCAGGCACTTATGGAAGGCTATGAAGTTTCCACGATGGAAGAAGTAGCTCCCATAGGCGATATTTTTGTAACTGCTACGGGAAACTGCGATGTCATTCGCGGAGAACACCTCGAAAAAATGAAAAATGAAGCCGTTGTTTGCAATATTGGTCATTTTGACAGCGAAATCGATATGCGCTATCTCGAAGAAACCCAAGGTTGCAAAAAAGAAAACATCAAACCCCAGGTAGATCGATGGACGCTGAAGTCTGGTAATGCTATTCTGGTTTTAGCAGAAGGTAGATTGGTCAACTTAGGATGCGCTTATGGACATCCTAGCTTTGTCATGAGTTCTAGCTTCACAAACCAATGTCTTGCCCAGATTGAAATTGCAACCAAAAAGCTGGAAAAAAAGGTATACACTCTGCCTAAAAAACTAGATGAAGAAGTCGCCATGCTCCATCTCCAAAGCCTGGGCGCAAAGCTGACCCGCCTGACACCAAAGCAGGCAGCCTATCTTGGTCTTTCTGTAGACGGCCCTTATAAACCAGATCACTATCGCTACTAAGATTATAGCCTATACCAGTTGAAAAGGCTCTAATCTTTGGCCTGAAAATTCTATCTATCCTATCGCAGGACAAAGCCTTGTGATAAAAACTAAGAAGTTAGATTTTTGCCGAAAAAGCAAAGATTTACGACTTGTGCTAGTTGGAAAAATTATTGATATATTGATATAACTTATTTTGAAATAATGACTTTTTTACCCCGTAGGGGTTGCATATACCAGCCC
>JABWCH010000266.1:3086-13702 GCA_013359215.1 Candidatus Brocadiia bacterium
TAGCCCTGAAAGGGCGTAATATAATTTGCCGTGCCTGGATATGTAACGCCCTTTCAGGGCTGTACAATGATAATTCCATTTCCCAGGGTGTTGCCCTGGACTGGTATGTATAGGTCTTTCAGGCCAAAGATTAAGCCTTTTCAACTGGCACAACTCGTAAAATAAGCTTTATTTAGAAATTATTTTCCAATGCAAAACCGCGAAAAAATGTTGTTAAGAATATCATCGGATGTGATGGTTCCCAGGATTTCGCCTAAAGCTATTTCAGCATTTCTCAAATCAAGAGAGACAATCTCCCCACTCCAGCCTTCTTCTAAGGATTTCAAGGCGCAGGCAAGGCTTTCTTTTGCTTTTTGCAGATTATTGTAATGCCTTAAATTCGAGACAATAGCAGATTTTTCACTGTAGGTCTTGGTTTCTATGGCCTTAGAGTAAAGGAAATCGCAAAGCAAGTCCATTCCCTCGCCTGTTTTAGCAGAAATCCTGGCATCAGCATGAGGAACAGAGCAAGCCAGATCGATCTTGTTCATGACAATCGCAATTCGCTCTTTTTTGGTGATCTGTAAAAGCTTTTCGTAAAGATCCAGGTCTAATCCCTGGCTTGCATCGTTGATAAACAAAACAATATCAGCCTCCTGGATTGCCCTGTAGCTTCTGGTAACTCCTTCTTTTTCTAATTCATCCTGGCTCTCCCGTATTCCTGCCGTATCAAAAAGGCGAAACAAGATGCCCTGGATTACCATCTCTTCTCTAAGGACATCTCTTGTCGTTCCAGGTATGGGGCTGACAATCGCCCTGGACTCTTTGAGCAAATAGTTTAGCAGAGAAGATTTTCCTACATTGGGTTTTCCTGTCAGTGCCACATTCACGCCTTCTTTTAGAATTTTTCCAAATCTATACGTAGCCAGAAGCGATTCTATTTCTTTTTTTAGAATTTCTATTCTCTGGGCAATTTCTCTATGGCTCAGGAATTCCAGGTCTTCTTCGCTAAAGTCTAACTCTAGCTCGATCAAAGAAGCCGAGTCTATGAGCATAGAGCGAAGGGCAGATACTTTGGAAGAAAGCAGTCCATCAAGCTGGTTTCTTGCCCCTTTCAAAGATGCTTCCCCAGCAGCCTCGATAACATCCACAACAGCTTCTGCCTGCGTAAGATCCATCCTTCCATTCAAAAAGGCCCTTTTCGTAAACTCCCCTGGGTCGGCTGGCCTCACACCACAAGAAAACAGTAGCTCTAAAATTTTTTTAGCAATCCAGGGATTGCCATGTATACTGATTTCGCAACTCTCTTCTCCTGTATAAGAATGGGGAGCGCGAAATATAGAGACAAGAACATCATCCACTGTGTTGTTTTCTGTGTCGCGAATTTTGCCGTATTGTATGGTATGGGATTTTGCCTGAGTAAGCTTTTTTTTACCACAAAAGAATGTATCTACTGTTTTTAAAGTATTTTCACCACTTACCCGTATGACCATAATCGCCCCAATCCCAACAGGGGTCGCAATGGCAGCAATAATATCTTGGTTATTTTGTTGCATAGATTCCTATTTTTCCAATTACTTCTGTATCTCTTCGAGAGCATAACTCATCGCTTTATATGCAGCAAGAAGCATCCCCTCCTCTTTGGTTCTTGCCCGATCATTCTCTCCTTTTGTATTTACAAAAGTATGAGGAAAATACTGGCAAGAAATTTTGCCATCGGGAAAAACCAACCCAACATACACTCCGCCTTCCCATTGGTCTTTGTAAGTAACAGCACGGCCTGTAGTAGACAAGGCCAGGATAGGCTTATCATAGTAAGATTCTTTTGGGTCAACCTGCTTTTCAGAAGAAACCTTATAAAGCTTCTGAGCACCTAGTGCCATATCTTTAGCAGTCTGCAAATCATATAGATCATCTTCTTTTTGGTCTGGAACATCAAGCAATTTCTTTTTTGCTTCTACTTTATAGCAAACAGCCGACCCCGCAAAGCAAGAGCCTGCGCCTTTTGCACGAGAAAGTGATACACCAAGATTCCCGCCAGAAACGCTTTCAGAACAAACTAAAATCCACCCCTTTTTCTGGACTTCAGCTATAAGCCTGGATGCTATTTCATAGTTGTTCACTTGCAAATGCAAAGATTCTGGGGAACAAGGTGCATGATAATCATCGCGAGAGTACGAAACAAAAGCTTGTTTTGGTGTATTCCATAAATATATAAAAGAAAAAGAGATAACCAGGCAAAGCAGCAAAGCAAAGAAAAATTTACTTTTCATCCTTGTCCTTTCTATAAAAAAAAAATCCCTGCTGGCAAAGCAGGGATTTTTTCAGAAATCATAAAAAACAGCTTTATTCACCACGAGTTACAGCAAGCTTGCGAACGATATTCTGAATCTTTTTTTCTTTTCTGTTGATATTGGGTACATTTTCCAGTGTGATAGGAGTAACTCCTGGGCCTGGCTGGAAAATAAGAGTACCAGAGAGAAGAAGAACGTGTTCAAAAACATCTTCAATTCTTTTGTCTATTTGCAAATCAATGACAGGATATTCTTTGAGTTCGCCCAAGAGACCTTTTCTGTGTACTAGACGATTAGGCTCAATTGTCCAACGATCCCAGAGCCAGTTTCCTAGAATACCACAAGCTATCATGATGAACAAGATAGCGGAAATGCAATAATAAAAAACCGCACTGCAACTTAAATTTTTATGAACAAAATCTTTATAAAAATCTGTTATAAAGGGCATGATTCTGATTCCTGCTTTGATGTCTAACAGGTTCAAGCCTAAAAAGAATGCAAGAATTCCAAAAACCAATACCAATGCCCTGACTCCTGGGAAATCAAAAGAGATGACCAGCATATTGAATAAAAAGCAGAATATAAAAATACTTCCTGCCATACTCATATTTTCAGGAGTAGGAGATGTCTGCACTACGATTCCACATACGAGAGAAGCAAAAAGCAAAGGATAAAAAAATACGATTTTGGGATAGGATACAATTGTGCATTTTTCTAGTTTACCTTTTGTGACATCTGCTGGTGTCAAAGGTTTTCCTGTTTCGGTCATAGTTGTTCTTCCTTCTTAAAAGAAATAAATAGAAATTTTGCAAAACACGGGAGATAGGTACTAAAAATTGTAACAATTCTTTAAATTTATGGCAATAAAATTTTTTTGTTGTTTCAAATTACATATCTTTTGTATGCTTTTGATCAAAACACCGATCATAGCTTTTACGCCTAGCTTTGCCAGCTTGCCTCGGAGATTGTCCTGCTCTCCTGCTGCTACCATAGGAGTGATACCACCAATTTGTATGGCAATAGAAGAGAAGTTGGCAAAGCCGCATAAGGCAAAGGTTGCCATGGCAATGGTTTTGCTATCAACAACATCTCCTACTTTCATCATATTGGAAAACTGAATATAGGCAAAAAACTCATTCAAAGACATTTTAATACCCACAAGATAAGCAAAGTGGGAACAATCTTTGTAAGGTACGCCCATCAACCATGCGAGAGGCCAGAGTGCAATAGACAAAATGGTACGGATACTGCCAGGGACAATTCCCAAAAATTCGCCTGTTCTGGGATCTTGAGCCACTGTTGCACCAAAAAAGGAAAGCAGCTTGTTGTCTATGCAATAGTCCAGCAAACCAAGTCCAGAGTCCAAGAGTTTGATAAGAGCAATAAAAGCAACCAGCATTGCACCTACATTGAGCGCAAGAGAAAGGCCATCCGAAGCCCCTTTTGCCGCTGCTTCTATTCCGTTTTTACTAGGAATTTCCAGCTCTACTTTGACTTTCTTTGCTGTGGCAGACTCTTCTGTTTCAGGGAAAAGAATTTTAGCTACCATCAAAGAAGCAGGCGCAGCCATAAGACTTGCAGTAATAATATATTGCGCGGGGACTCCCATAGCAATATAGCCTGCCATAACTCCTCCAGCAATAGTCCCAAAACCAGAAACCATGACAGCATTGATTTCAGACAGTGTCATGCTACCAATAAAAGGCTTTACGATCAAGGGTGCTTCTGTTTGCCCTACAAAAACATTAGCGGCTGCTACCAGGGATTCAGAACCTGATGTTCCCATTGTTTTAGACATGATATAGGCCATTCCAGAAACCACTTTTTGCATGATGCCATAATGGTAAAGGATAGACATAAAGGAAGAAAAAAAGATAATAGTGCAAAGAACAATGAATGCAAATTGGAATCCAAAGGGTGTGTTTTCATATCCTTTGATTTCATTGGGATACACTTCTTCTAAAAGGAAGCGGTTAAGTTTTACCAGGTTTTCCCCTTGTTGCGGTACTTCCATGATTTTAAGCAATCTTTTGCTTAGAGAAATGCCTTTAAAAAGCTCTGCGTCATAGACTAGGCTGCCCTGAATAATATTGTTCAGTTCATAGATCAAGATGCCTTGCAGATCAGCAGGCAGTACTTTGCTAACATCCCATTGGCTCAAGAGAATTTGGCTTGTGGGAGAAAATTTTTGTTTTATATGCAGGGAAATTGCATCAGGATCTTTGCGAAATCTGGTTGCCAGACCTTTTATATCTTTGAAATCGCCTGCCCAGAAAAGAGGAGAAACGCTATGTTCTGGGTCGCCTAGCTTTCCGAATAAAAACTTGCTACCTTCGCTGGCGAATCCTAAAAAATGAGTTACACCATTAGAGACTTTGAGAAGTGCCTGGTGTCCTACAGGCCAGTATAAAACTAAGACACCAAAGCTAATTTGCAATCCTAAACCCCAAAGCAGAGGTCTTAAGCGGATAGCCTTGCGATTGGAAGAAAGGGCGTATGCAATCAAAAGAATGGAAGAGATCCCTGTAATCAAAAAAAATAGATTTCTCAAAATTTCCATAAATTCCTTTCTTTTAAAAATCGTTATCGTCATTTTTGGATGCTACGCAAGAATTTCTTCTTGATTTTTATCTTGTATATGCTAGGATAATTTTCTTTTTAAAATTAAAGGGTGTAACAAAATTACACCCTATTCATTTTTTAAAGTGTGCCTGTTGGGCTTTCTGTAGATGCCTTCCCCAAAAAAATTTCTTCTGCTACCTGAAAAGTATCGTTAGGTGTATCTTCTCTCCAAATAAGGCTGATTCTATCTACGCTAAAAGAAACACTTTGCCAGTATTCCCGAATTCGAGAGCAAACCTGCTGCAATCTTTCTTTTCCATGCACCTGCCCTAAAGTCAGATGAGGGTTGAAGCGTTCTTCCTCCCCTTTCTGGCTAAAAGATAAAATACCAGAAACTGTATGGTATAGCTCTATGATTTTTCCTTTAGGCTCAGGCCCAAGCCAAAGAGTATAGTTTTGCAAACCATGGGAAAAATAGTAGATTTCACGTAGGGTGATTGTAAAAGAAGGAAAAGTGGATAATGGCTGCTCTAAAAGGGATTTGGCATGGACGAATTCTTCTTTAGGCCAAAAAGGATAGAAAAGAGTAATGTGAGGCATCCATCTCTTTTCTTTGGAATCATACTCTCTACGGATACCCTGTATCGAATCCCAACTTTCTTTTGGGGGAATCAAAACAATCGCGCTTTTATAAGTTTTATCTTGCACGCTTTTTCCCCTCAGAAAAAATGGACGATTGCTGAGGTCTATATTTACGCAACATCTTAATCAAAAGTTCCAGATCTTCAGGAATAGGGGCTTCAATGCTAAAAGGTTGCTCATCAGGCAGTTGGAAAGATATTCTATGCGCATGCAAAGTCAACCGCGAAAGAATTGGTCTTTCAAGGTTGGTATCTTTAGGTTTGTAAGAAGGCTTGATTTCAGAAAGCTTAATCGCGTTTCTATAACCATACAAAGAATCAATCGCCAATGGGTATCCCTGAGAGGCTAGATGAACACGTATCTGGTGGGTTCTCCCTGTCTCTGGTGTAACTTTAAGTAGAGAAAAATCCCCAAAAGTTTCCAAAAGCTCATAGTTGGTTATGGCCTCTTTTCCTGATTCGCTAACAATCATTTTGCTGCTTTTATCAGAAGCCTGGACAATTTTAAGCTCAATACGCCCTTTGTTTTCTGGAATCCCTGCTACCAAAGCAAGATATTCTTTTTGGATCTTGTGTTCTTCAAACAGCCCGCACAAATACGACTCCATTTGCTTATTCTTTGCCACTAAAACAGCACCACTGGTCTCTTTATCGATGCGATGGACAGCAAGAGGAAGGCAATCTTCCTGTTTGGTTTTTTGATAATGCTGTAATATAGCTTCTTTAAAGAAATTGTCGTGCTTCCATCTTTCCTGAACAACCGCTAAACCTGCTGGTTTATTCACTACGAGAAATTGTGCGTTTTCAAAAAGAATCTCTAAGGGAGGACATGGCTCATAGGTTTCTTTTTGATCCAAAGGTATTTCAATTTTTACTTCATCTCCAGCTAAAAGCCTTGTAAATGCACCCACATTTTCGCCATTGACAAGCACAAGCTTGCTGTGGATCATTTTTTTTAAAGTCTGTTGCGAAAAATGTATCATTTGATGTACAAGATAGTCGCAAAGGCTATAGCCAGCATATTCTTGCGTTACTGTAAATCCATACTTTCTTTGTTCCATATTTTTTCCTATTTTGAAACGTAAAAACAAGAAGAAAAGCCAGGAAAAAGGCTTTATAAAAAAGAAAAAGCCACCCATGGGAATTGAACCCATAACCTACGCATTACGAATGCGTTGCTCTTCCGGTTGAGCTAGGGTGGCAGCAATATACTAAAATTATAGCAAAAGAAAAAAAAGAAGTCAAGAAAATTTACATCAAAGAGATATTTTATATTTTACAGCTTATAAAAACTAAGAAGTTAGATATTTGCGAAAAAACGAAAATTTTTATCACGAATAAGACGAATACTCGAATGGCACGAATAGTTTTTATAAAAATTTCATTCGCGTAATTTGTATATTCGTCTCATTCGTGATTAACAACTTTTTGCTTTTGACTTGTCTGAGATAGGCAAAGATGCCAGCCGATGAGAATGCTCCTGGTATCGGAGCGCAAATCCTTCTTTTTTGGTTTCTTTCCAGGAAGTCCTTTTTTCATTTTGCATGACAGTCTCCCAAAGAAGATTTACCATATTGAGCCAGTCTTCTTTGTGTATGTATTCGCATTCTGCTTTACCAGAGCTTCCATTGTTATGGTAGTTGCCAAGAGGCACAGCCATGCCTGTAGTTTGGTAACCAAAGGCGTAAAGGACTGAAGATTCGCAAGTTCCACCGTCCAGAATGGCTTTTTGGTAGCGGAATTGTGTTTCTTGGGCAGCCAGAGAAGACGCTGTGTTTAGCAGGAAGCTGGTTGTCTCGCCATCGAACATACCTGACTTGTCCCCCAACCTCACAACCACGCCAGAGCCTTGGATGGCATTGGGTATTTCTTTGCTTGCTTCCAGGGTAATGATAGGGACATCGGCAGGCAAAGTATGATTCAATGCCATGGCGCACGTTCCAATGAATCCCGTTTCCTCTGCTCTGCTAAAGAAAAGATAGATGTGGGCTTTGGGTTTTTGCTCTGAGAGAATGCACATAAGTGCTAATAAAGCCGCGCATCCAGCAAGATCATCTATGGCTCTGCTATGGACGATATTTCCTTCTAATCTGTAGGGATCAAGAGTATACATAGCAAAGCCTTCTATTTTTTCTGGCAAATAGCCCTCTGTAAGCAAATATGTGGCTTTGGAATTTTGCAATTGCTCTTGCCTTACTTCCACAACAGTGACCAGGGTTTCTTTTCCATCAGCGAATAGCCTGAGCTTGTCCCCTTTCTCTGGAATTACAATCCCCCCTAACCCGCGCAGTTTAAGATAGCTTTGTTCTATACCTTCTATTACAAACCCAGGATGGTCCATGTGTGCTAAAAATCCCAGTGCTTTGGCTGCTGGTTCATGCTTATACTCAAGGCATTGGTTTCCATAAGGGTCTTGGGTAACGGCCAGTCCGTGATTTTTAGCAAATGTATGAATATACTCTACCACCTTTTGTTCTTGAAAAGGTGCTGTTGGCAAAGATATTACTTCTTCTAAAATTTTCAGATGCTTTTCTTGGGCTATCAACATAGTATTTCCTTTTTAAAACTATTGTTTTTCAACGAGTTGTATATTATCTATAGACAATTGCCAGCTTATATTGGCTTCATGTAAGCCGAAAAAGCCTATGTCCTTTTTGCCTGGCTTTTCTTTGTCCCAGGGGATATTGACCAGAATTTTTCCATCCAGAACAAGAGATAAAGCATTTTTTTCCTTGCGTGATCTCATGATCTGTAGGTTGTTCCATGCTTTTTCAGGCATCAGAACAGGCTGATCTTTGTCTAAAATGCTTTGCCATTTAAGAGGCGTGCCTTGCTTTGTTTTTGCATAGACAAGCTGGTTTTGCGAATTTTTGCCAAAATACAGGCAATCCCCTTCTATATTCCCATATAAGATGCCAGTGTAGGCCATATTGGATTCGCTATTGGATATATCTGCTTTTATGGATATAAAGGAATGAGATTCTGTAGAGCGAAGAAGAAAGGCAGGCACATTCCCTTTGATATTGCTTCCAGAAAAGACAGCCTTTCCCTCTCTTAGCGCAATGTCGATTCCATCTTGCTCTATTTCCTGCCATTGTCTACGTATTTTCTCGCTATCTTCACGCTGAAATTGGTCTGACCAGAGGAATAGACCTTGATTTTCTTCAATTGCTTCCTTTGCTCTAAGCGCGTATTCATTTTTTGGCATTTTGCCCAAAAGTATTTCCAGTGTAGATATGGCTTCGGAAACAGCTCCTTTTTTGTTAGAAATCCATGCGGAAATCTGCAAGGAAAAAATATGGTTTTCTTCGATTTTATATGCCAGAGAAATTTGTTCCTGCGCTTTTACGAACTCTTCGCTATGCGCATAGACCAAGGCTATATAAGAATGAACGTTTGCCTTCCATGGGCCTGGCATATTCCGAAACGATGCTTCTTGAAAATATCTTATGGAATCAGAGAGATTATTGCTTTGGACAGACAACACTCCAAGGCTGATCAATGCTGGTGTAATTTGGAAATCCAGAGACAATGCTCTTTGGTAGCTTTGGAAGGCAACTTCCTGCTGGTCTGCCTGTGTTTTGCCAATTTCTCCCAAAAGATAGTAAGGAAGAGGATTCTGGGGATTGTGGATCTGGGCTTCTTTTAGCATCTGGGAAGACAATCCATAGTTCTTCTCAGGATCAGAAAAAAAGTTTACATAGGCTAATGTAGCCTTTACTGTAGACGGGTCTTCTATGATTTCTGGTGTATCCAGGATTCTTTTGAGTATTCCTGCGGCTTGCGAGGAAGCACCTCCTGCAAAATAAACAAGCGAAAGATTATATAAGGCCCAGACATTGCGCTTTTCGATAGCCTTTGTTAAGGAACGCGCAGAGTCTCCTAGCTTGCCTTGCAAATATAAAGCAGCCCCTTTCAGATTATCCATTTCTGCTGAAACAGGCTCTGCGCATTCTTCGCAAAGAGAAAGGCATTTTTCTATATTCCCTCTGCACATCGAAAGCATAGCATCCCAGTACAAAAGGGTTTTCTTTTGTTCCGCATCAAGTCCCAGAGTTCGGGCTTTAGCGATCAATGTTTCTACAGTCTGGTATTGCTTTGTAGCAAAAGAATACTCTATGCCCTTGATTATAGAAGGGAATTCTCTCAAAGGCAAAAGCATCTTACAGGCTTTTTCCTTAAGCCCAATAGAAAAAGCGATCTCTGCCATCCCTATGGTGATTGACTCCTGGTGAATACCATTCTCTTTTGCCAAAGCGTAAATATGCAGTGCCTTGTCTATATCAAGCCTTCTCCTCAAAAAAGAAGCAAAGCCAAGATAGCCTTCTGCCCAAGTGGGAAAAGACTTGACTATCTTTTGAAAATAATCCTGAGCAACTTCGTACAAAGCATTTTCTTCACAGCTTTGGGCCAGTTCCAAAAATCCTCTGGAATCCTTTGCATCAAGTTCTTGCCACAATTGCTGGTATACCTCATCGAGCTGGATTTGCTTTTCTACTTTTAAAATCCGTGCAGCAGGGATGACAAAATTCTGCGTTGCTTTGTTTTCTAAGATAGACAAAAGAATTTCCTGGGCATTTTCGCTGATGATTTTCCCTCGGAATCTTTTACCATCTTTCATAAAAATGGTGTCTTGCATTCTTACCATGCCTTTCGCCTTTTGAGCTAAAGCACTCATTTCTTTTCCTTCTTTTACCACAAGGTATCTTTCCAGATTTTCCCCGCTCATGGTAACCTGGTCTGCTGCTAAAGCTGTAAGATTTTGGCTAACAAAAGGCTGCCAAAAACAAGATGCAGTCCCAGGAACAGGCGAAAGCATAATTCTTGAAGGAAGGGAAATTACAGGCAGATCCAAAGCAACAGGAGGCAATTTTTTCTTTTCCTGAACTTTGCTAAAAAGATTTCTACTATTGCCAGACCAATAAGAAAAAAGACCTTCTGGAAATATCTCTTCATCCTTCATCGGTCTGTACATAGCACCAGAAGCATTCTCGACAGGATTCTTAAAAGCATCGGGCATAAACAAGGTTAGAGGATAGTATTGGTTGAATACCAAAAAACTAAACAAAAAGACTGCCATGAATAAAACTTTTTCTTTATTTAGGGAACACATACTATAATTTCCTATCCATTAAATTAC
>JABWCH010000267.1 GCA_013359215.1 Candidatus Brocadiia bacterium
GCAAAAATAAAAATGGGATACCTGTTTTTTTGATTCCTGAAAGAAGGCTTACACGAAGCGATCTCTTCAGATAAAACTCGTTTGCTTTTTGGGTTAATATAAGCTATTTTTTTTAAGATATTTATAACTTAACACGTATGACGATTACGATTACGACAAAACTATAATTTCCTACGCAGCAAGTTATCCTAGAGAGGAAGATGTAATCTTAGGATTAAGCACTAGTCTTTTTTGAAGGTAATGACACGCTTTTGGACTTTTTTCAAAAGCATTTTGATTTGGAAGCTGGAATTGTCTTTGCCCATTTCCATTTCCATTTCAACTTTGTACATAGATTTTACGTCTTCCAGCTCTTGTTGCACAGAAGAAGGGAACTCTCCTAGTGCTGCGATATTTTCTATGTTGAAAAGGATTTCCAGACCTTCGTTCTCTGCAAATTCGATGCTTGCCATAATCCAAAGGGTGTTGTTTCTTGCGTTTTGTTTATTGGAAAATGTATACAGAATCTTGAGAAGTGAAAGGAATGGCAACTCCAAGCCCTGGTATCGGATGTCTTGTATGAATTCTTCTTTAAGAAAATTCAAAGCTGTCCAAAGATAAGAAAGAAAGATTTCTTCGATTTCCTTATGGACAAAAAGAAGAACATATTGGATTTCAAAAAGCTTGCTTTTGAAAACACTCACGAGAAATTTATTGTTTTCAGCAAGAAAAGAAAGCCACCGATAATCCAGGCATTTTTTTATTTTATTAGGGATCAGATCCCATATTTTGATGGTTGTTCCTGTATATTTTTCTAATAGCCCAAAAGTATTGGAAATGTCTGTTTCATTGGCTGTTTTTTGCACAATTTCCAAAGATTCTGTGTTGTAATAAAAGCAAAAGTTTCTGGCCCATTGGCGATAAGGATGGAATTCTAGTTTCATCAAGCCTTTCTTGATGGACGATGGAGAAAATGAATCAATTGCTTTTCCTTTTATGTAGGTTAATATGATTTCATAGCGTGTGTCATCAACAACAGGCAAAAAATGGGAAAGGAATTCAATTTCATTTTCTTTCAAGCAAGGAAGCAGCACTTCATGGGAAATTTTTTCTGCCTGGTTTCCTGAAAACAAGAATCTTTTGGTAGATTCCGCTTCTTTTTTGTCCCAAAGCATGCCAATGATTTTTTCTTTGACTATGTTGACACTCTGGTCGATTTCCATCTGCTGTGGTAGCATTTCCATCCATTCTTTTTGGTGGGGTTTCAATTCGAGAACATTCTTTTCCTGCTTTCTCAAAACATCCCGCCATCTCTCATTTTCTTCTTCAGGAAGGCAACCATAGAGGATGATCAAATTGTATTGTTCTGTGCTTAATATAGAAGGAATACGCTCAAAAGAGCAGTTGAAGCGAATATAAAACTGGGTATTTTTCGATTCTTTGATCTGGTAAATTTCATCAAAAATTTTTTGGAAATATTGCCTTGCTTCTTTTTTAGAGCGAAGAGGCAGAACAATAAGAATATTTTTGACATGCTGCAAGCATGCTTCTTCTTTGCTGGCATAGCAAAGGACATTGTCATATTTGCTCAAAAGCTTTTTTACAAGCTCCTGGACATGCTTGTTCACCAGAAGAATCTTGGTGAGCTTTTTATTGTCTTGTTCTGCTTCGATGATAGTTTCTATGAGATCTAAGTAGACACAAGGTGCAGAAAGGAAATCAAAAAATACAATTCTATGGGGAGATTGGATAATATTGGAAGAACCAGAACACAAGGAAAGCGAATTTTTAAACATGCTTTCTACTTCTTGCTTAAAAATTCGTTTTTCCTGATTATGAATCACGTTCCCCTTGAGTGTCAATACTGATCTATCTAAAGAATTTTCTATAATAAAGTGGGGATGGGGATAAGAGTTATGGATTTCTTTCGCATCCTCCCATGTAGGGACAATAAAAAATCCTTCATGGTATAAATCCGATGTGAGATCGTGGACAATATAGTCGCTTCTGGGAAGTGTTGCAATGATGATAATGTGGAATTTTTTTATTTTATATTTTGTAACCCATTTTCTTAAAGCACTCAAAAATGCTTTTCTTGCTTTGGATTCCATGCGATATAGCTCTCGAATATCCAAAGCAGCCCATTGGAATTTTTTGAGGATTTTTTGTACAGAAGTAAAAAGGCTTTTGCGAAATTCTTTAAACTCTTGTTTCTGGTCAACGAGATATCCATTGACTTCCAGCAAAGCAGGTTCTTTTTTATCTATTGTGGCATTATGCTGAATTTCCCATTTTTTCTTTAAAACCAAACGTGCTTTTTCATAAGCTTTTTCATAATCGCAGTAGAAAATATCCCCTCTGAGTTTAAAAAAGACATCGGCGTTGTTTATATCTGATCTTACCAGATAGAGCTTTTTCCATTCTTTAGCCTTTTTAAAGCATAATGCATAATGCTCATCCCAGGAATAGCATTGGTTCAAATCTAAAAAGATGAGAGGCGATGTTTCATTTTTCAGAACAGACCCGAACTGGGCTGCCATCTCTTCTCCCTGGAGAGTTCCATATAGCGAAAGTGTTAGCATTCTATGACATACTTCCAGCGATCTGCCATAAATATCTGTGCGCAGCAAATATAAAACTTTTCCCTTGTCTTGTGTGCTGGCCTTTTTTTCTTTATATTCGCATATCAGCCAGTCTTCATTTTCTTTCATAACAGAAAGTCTGGCAGGAAGGTTAAATCCTTGTTTTTGGAATTCTTCTCTTAAATCCCAGCTTAATCCAGATTCGCCATTTTTAGAATATGCTTCTACAGCACGGTTTAGATCTTCCTGGTATTGAGAAGAAATATCGAAAAGTTTCCCTGGAAAAAAACCATAGTAGCAAGGCGTAGATCTTTGGAATACAATTCTTTCTATATCTTTCATACGATTAAAAACAGGCAAAATCCCTAGCAAAGATTCTCTCTGGAAAATTTCTAAAAGTTTTGAGTTCAAGGGTACAAGGAGATAAAAGTTCTTTTGCTTTAGGGAATGAGTTTCTACAAGGTCGCGAACCAAACTGGATTTTAAAGAATTTAGATTGCTTAAATCCAGAATAAAAGGACAATCCATTTCTCTTGCCTGCTCTAAATTTTTTTGTAAACTGCTTTCATTCGCAGGATGTTGTTGGATGTACATCAGGCATGCCTTAAAAAGAAAATCCAAAAATTCTTATTCATCTGACAGATAGAACGTGCAGGTGTGATTAAAATTAGAAACCGCAGCTACACACTGCGGTATTCAAATACCAGGGGAGTCCCTGATGTGGAGTATTACCCAAGATTAGCCAAAATTGTCTTCTACTTCTTTGATGGTTTCGAGCTGGTGTAAGGATGCAGTTTTTGTTGGGGCTTCATTGGATAAAACGCTTACTGTAGCCAAAGCTGGCTTTTCTTCTTTTGTTCCTGCTTCCCATTGGGACAAGATTTTATCGATAACATTCAAAACAAATAGGGGAACAATAAAAGTATAAGCAAAATAAACAAGAAACGGCATTCCCTGGAGCGAATTGTCTCCATATTGGCTGAGGTTGTAGAAAATCAAGATTAAGGCAAGCCACACTGTACAAAAATTAGGCATAGCGTCGCCTGAATGCATAGATTTTGTTCCTACTGTTTTTTCTTTTGTAAAAGGCCAGAACAAATTGCTTCCCATATAGCCAAGCTGGTCTTCCAAAACATGAACCCAGAATCCTGCGGTTATCACTATACCATAAATAAGGGCTTTGCCAAAGCCTAGCCATAGCCCTAAGAAAAGCCATCCTAGAATTCCCAGGAAAAGCCCTGCCGTAAGGCTGTGACTCCATCTGCGATGCCAGGAAAGAAAATCCATTTTGACTGAACCGTCTTTTTGCGGAATAAAGCAAAAAGATGGCCCGCTCATGATGTCCACATAAGTTTCTTTGTCATAAACCTGAGGGCAAAGCTTGCAGTTCAAACTGGCTTCTGCTACTTTGACACCTTCGATTTCTGTACCAGGGTAAACCTTTTTGGATGTATTGACAAGAGGCCCCATGGTAACTCTTACTTTGCTGTTTTCGATGTCAAAATAAAGACGGTATTGTCTCCAAAGGTCAGCACCCTTTTTGATGGTGTTAAAAAGAATAGATTTGGGTTTTCCCGATGTGTGTGTATCGTTTATAGCCTGTGCCAGTGTATTGGCAATGGCTTGTGTGTCGGGTTTGTTGGGATCAGGGTCTACTCTGTAATGGTATTTTTCAAAAAATTGGGCGAATTTAAAGTCAATGGTATCAGGCAGAATTCCAAAGATTCCACCGAGTACCAGGATGAAAGAGCTTTCTGTATGTGCCATCTGGACAGCCTGTGGGAAAAAAGTGGCGGCTGCCAGGCCAGAAATAAAATGTGTCAAACCTTTCATAGTGTCTCCTAATGGGTTAGTTGCATTCTTTAATTATGTTTGTATCATGAAATCTACGATTTGGGCATTTATATTCTAAAAAAATTACAAAAGTCTATTCTAGTCAAAACGCTCTGCTTATCCCTAACCTTTCATCATGAAAAAAGTTACGCAAAGCGTAACATTTTGACTATTGCAAAAATTACAAAAGTCCTAACCATCCTGCAACCATGGGGCCATATCCTGCCATGTTTAGCATAACAGGAATCAACAAAACTCCCATGCAGTTCATTCTTCTGGAATGAAAGAAAACTGGAATCATACCAATGCCAGTGCTTACTGCCATAAGAGCCATTGCTTCCCATCCACCCATATTATAAACTACAAAACAAATAAAAACAAAGGTAAAAAAGGATATAAGGCGATAGTTGACTTTTTTTATGGTATATATGACTGCCTGGCTAAAAAAGATAAGCAAAAAGAAGCTTAGTGCTCCTGATATAGCAATCACACCTAAAACCATGTAATAGTCTCCATAGCCCATAGGCTGATAGACACCAGAAATCATCCATGCCATACCGCCTCGGTTCATAAGTACACCAGGAACAAAAAGAAGCATAAAGCCGCCTACATAGTAGACGACCTTGGAAGCTCCCTGGGAAATGATGAAAAGTCGATCATCTCTTTGGGCTGTGGCATGACCAGCTAGTAGACCGCCGATACCGCCTGTGATAATGGGGAAAATGGCTGCAAACATACCGCCAAAACAGCCTGAGCCTGTTCCTCTCAAGAATAAGCGAGTGTCTATGTCCAGACTTTTGCAAATATACTGAGAAGGAGGATTTGTCTGGGAAAGCATGTTCTGGATAACCCAAGGTATGGCAAAAAGGCCGACAAAGGTAGGCATGATGTTCTGGAAAGACATTTCAATGGGCATCAAGGGACGATATAAAACGATGAAACCTAAAATTCCAGATAAAATCAAGGTCAGAAGTCCAGCAAGCAGATTCTTCCAGGCATTCCAGAATCGTAGCCAGGAAGTTTTCTCGCGGTTTTCGCCTTTAGGCCATTCAGAAAGCACCATGAAGGCAAGAACTGTGCCTAAAACCCAGTGCATGTGAGGGCCAATGATTTCTTTAAAATAGGATAAAACAAGCGGACACAGCGGTGCTATCAACAGAAGAAATGCAATTCCTCCTAAGCTTCCAACACCTGTCAGCATGGTCGCTTCATAACCTTTTCCCAACATAAGAGCGCGGTTTCCAGGCATGGTGACAAAGACAGCACTTTCATCAGGCGCGCCTAAGAAAACCGAAGGGATGGTATTCAAAACAGAATAAGCTACAACCAGAGACATCATGAATGCTATCACAATGCTTAAAGGAAATACACCTGCTTTGATGCTAGGAAGGACGAGCAAAAGAGAAATGCCTGCCACATTATAAATGTGCAAAGCAGGTAAACAAGCCATCACAGCAGCAATCAAAGTTCCAGCAAGAATGGCAGCCAATACACCAAACATTTCCATCAATAAATATCCTTTCTGATTTCCAGGCTACACATAGCTATTAATTTAAATTTTACCAAGAGCATTGCCCTGGGGTAGTATATAAAACCCTTTCAGGGTAAAGATTTGCATCGAAAAGTTAACACGCATGAAATTTACGTTTATAAATAGCATATTCTTATATCTTAAATTGACAGCTATGGGTGAGTTCCCTGGGATAGTATATATTCCAAAAATAAAGCGGGCATTCTTTGCCCGCTTGTATGAATCTATTGTCCTACGTAGTTCAATTCTAGTCTGTTTTTCTGTAATTCAGCAACTTCCAGGCGGAGGCCAGGAATTTGCTCCATTTTTTCAGCGAGCTCTTCGCTGTTGAGCTTGGATTTTATACGCAGTTCGAGTCTTTTATTTCGATAGTGGTTCACTCTTACCCAGGTAATAAGATCAGGGAGATTTTCTAGGGTTTCTAGGATTTTTTTTCTCATGCGGAATTCTACATTGGAAATAATAAGTTCCATTTCCGCGCCTTCCTGTACATCTTTAATCCAGACTTTCAGCATATCCACCATCAT
Source organism: Candidatus Brocadiia bacterium (assembly GCA_013359215.1). Lineage (GTDB taxonomy): Bacteria > Planctomycetota > Uabimicrobiia > Uabimicrobiales > JABWCH01 > JABWCH01. The sequence continues at coordinate 6,453 of JABWCH010000267.1, forward strand.
GGGCTGGATGTATTTTTCTCCAATGATGTCCGCAAAACCAGCTCTTCCTGCTGTTTCTCTGGAAAAAAGCATGCTGGAACGGTTTGTATTGTATTTTTCTGTGATAGAACCAATCACTTCTCCTGTATCGGTTCGGATGATTTTTGTGCGGAAAATGTAGTTATGGATAATCTGCTGGATATCGCCATACATCTGCATGTACTGGACAAAAGCACCTTCCAGAAAACCTACAACCAAAAGATCAGCACCTTGCTTGGAGGCGACAGCGATGATACCTTCAGGGTTTTGATCTAAAGTATAAAGCTGCTTTTGAAGCTCTTTTGCTTCCTGGACATATTGGCGGTCTACAATTTTGAATCCCAGATTTTTGAATTTATTCATAAGCTGGTATTCGCCTGTAGGCTGAGGCAATTCTTGTCCATCCAGAGTTTCTTTGATGCAGAACATCACAGAGGGATTGCCTTTTTGTTGCAAAATGATTTTCATTTTAGCCCATTGGGAGCTGATTTCTTTGCTGACTTCTGCTCTGACTTTCACTTCCCAACCCTGATTTTTCCCTTTGTTTACGCTAGAGAGAACCTGATAGCTGGTAACAAGTCCAATCGTTTCAGAAACAAGGACATCTTTCAAGGCTACAAAATTTTGTACTTCTGTTTGGGAAAAAATCTTGACTCCAACACCCTGTTCCACTGCGTTTCTCAAGGCATCGTTTTTTGCCTGGCCTTCTGTCATTCCAAAACCTGTTGCTTCTACTGTTGTTACCTGGGCATGAACTAAGAGTAAATTGAATATAAATAGAAAACATAGCACTTTTCTCATTTATGAACCTCCAAACAAATTTTTATTGACCAACAATTTTTCTTATCTGTATTTTGACATAAAAATCGTGAAAAAAAAAACAAATCAAAATAAGATCAATGTGGGGCAAAGTGTATCAAATTTTTTAATAAATTACCAATCTTTTTCTTATTTTCTGTAATAGTCAAAATGATCCTGTGCAATTAGATTTTTGCAGAAAAAGCAAAGATTTTTATCACGAATAAAACGAATGGTCGAATGGCACGAATAGTTTTTATAGAAATTTCATTCGCGTAATTTGTATATTCGTCTTATTCGTGATTAATACCAGCATCTCTTGAAATA
>JABWCH010000013.1 GCA_013359215.1 Candidatus Brocadiia bacterium
CGAATATACAAATTACGCGAATGAAATTTCTATAAAAATTATTCGTGCCATTCGACCATTTGTCTTATTCGTGATAAAAATCTTTGCTTTTTCTGCAAAAATTTAATTGCACAGGATCATTTTGACTATTACAAAAACACAAAAAAAGCACACCATTTTTTTTAAATTTAACATTGCCAAATTATGATTTCTATACTTCTTTGTTCAAAGCATTAGAATCTGACGTGTAAGAAAGTTGAATAAATATGCTTTTGGAAATATCAGGTAAAACGGATGTAGGCCGCCAGCGTACACGAAATGAAGACCATTTGTTGATTATGGAAGAATATTCCCTGACAGCAGTAGCTGATGGGATGGGTGGGCATGTTGATGGAAACATTGCAAGCCAGATAGCTGTAGATACTCTTATGGAAAAGTACACAACAGACTATCAGCAGATTATGGATGAATTTGGAAAAAGTCCAGAAAAGCTTCTCCAGGAGCAAGAAAAATTTCTATCGAAAACTGTACAGGATGCCAATAAAAATATTTTTTCTCGCAATAGAGGCGCGTTTTCTTTAGAAGGAATGGGGACTACCATAGTCGCCTTACAAATTTCTCTAGGCTATGCCATTACTGCTTGCGTGGGAGATAGCAGAATCTATTTGCTTCGCAAGAACAATCTGGTTCAACTTACTCAAGATCATTCTTTAGTAAGCGAATTGCTGCGCTATAATATAATAGCAGCAAAAGATCTACATCGTTTGCAAAACAAAAATATAATAACTCGTGCTTTAGGAATGTCAGAAACTGTTCTTGTGGATACAAATACCCACGAAATCTTTGCAGGTGATATTTTTTTACTTTGCTCGGATGGATTGACAGATTTAATGACAGATGAAAAAATTGGTGAAATTCTCGCCCAGAATCAGAAAGATATCCAAATAGCCAAGGATTTGCTCGTGGATGAAGCGAACAATCTTGGTGGGCAAGATAACATTACTGTAAGCATCTTAAAAATAAATGAATGAAGAATTAATCCACCCTTTAGTACCTCCCTTAAAAAAGATAGCTTTCGTAACTTTGGGATGCAAAGTGAATCAATATGAAACCCAGATTATACGAGAAAGCTTTCCTCCTCAGTTTTATGGAAACGCCGAAAGACATGAAGAGGCAGACATTTTTATTATCAATACATGCACTGTTACTTCGAGAAGCGACCAAAAAACCAGAAAAATCATTCGCAATTTGAAGAAATCCTATCCTAATGCTTTCATTGTGATTACTGGATGCTATGCAGAACGGTCTGCTGAAGAGCTGGAAAGTATGCCAGAAGTAGATCTTGTCGTAGGAAATAAAGATAAACAGAAGATCGCAGAGAAGATACATGGAATATTGCATGGTTCTTCTCCCTTACCTTGTTTGCCAAAACAAGAAGATTTTTTGCATTCTTCTATATCCGAATTTCACGACCATACTCGTGCTTTTGTTAAAATACAGGAAGGCTGTGAGTCTTTTTGCTCTTATTGCATCATACCTTATGTTCGAGGGCCTTTGAAAAGCAAACCTAAAGATATTATCATACAAGAAAGTAAAAATCTGATTGCCCAAGGGACAAAAGAGATCGTTCTTGTTGGAATCCATTTAGGGCAATATGGTAAAGAAGCAGGGCAGGCTGGCTTATATCCTCTTTTGCAAGATTTAGCTAATCTGGAAGGAGATTACCGTCTTCGTCTTACCTCCATTGAAATACACGAAGTTACACCACTTCTGATAGATTTTATTGCTTCGCATCCTAAAATGACACCTCATCTCCATATTCCTTTACAATCAGGCGAAGATAGTGTATTGCAAAGGATGAACAGAAAATATACGACACAGGATTTTTTTAATACTTGCGAAATGGTAAGAGATAAGATTTCTTATCCTGCCATTACTACAGATGTGATAGTCGGCTTTCCTGGGGAAACACAAGAGCAATTTGAAAAGACAGCTAAATTTTGCGAAAAAATTGGCTTTAGTCGCATGCATATTTTCCCTTACGCTGATCGAGAAGGGACAGTAGCCTCACAAATGGGAGACAAAGTCTCAGAAGAAGCCAAGAAAAGAAGAGTAGAAATGCTGACTCAGATAGCGCAAAAATCTCAAACAAAATATTTAGAAGGATTTTTGGGCAAAACAATTCGCGTTTTAGTAGAACAACAAGAAAAAGACAGAATATTTTCTGGTTTGGATGAACATTATGTAAGGGTTCAGTTTGTCGGAAGCCAGGAGCAAATAGGGCATTTTGTTTCCGTAAAAATTCTGGAAACAGAAAAAGATTACTTAAAAGGTATTCTGGAATGAGCCACTATGGGAGAATTTTTTTGTGTTTTTTTTTATTGTCCAATATTCTTTTTGCTCAGGAAGAAGTAAGAGTAAGGGTTGAAGCTTTAGAAAAGCAAGTCAGAGAGCTTACAGACGAAGTCTTGCGATTGCGCAATGCTTTGCAACTCCAGGAAAAAACAACAGAAAAGCTTCTTCAGGAAAAAAATAATTCTCCCACAAAGCTTTATGATGGTTTGATTGTATCTTTCCAAAGAGAAAATCAAGAAAATAGCTTGGTTGGCTTCTATAGTAGTCTCACGCGATCTGAAATTTGGATTGGTGGCTATTTAGAAACGCAGCTCCAATCACAGGAAAGCAGGGATGGCAAAAACGCTTTAGATCTATCAAGTCTAGGCTTGCAGGTTCGCTCTTCCTGGAGTTCCTTTTTTTCTGTTGATGCAGAATTTAAAATTTCCCACCCTGAAAAGATAGAAATCATTCATGCTTACTGGCTTACTTCCATAGAGGATTTTTTTAATCTAAAAATAGGAGTAATTCGCGTTCCTTTAGGCAGGTACAATCTTCTATATTCTCCTCCTGCGCAATCTTTGGGATCTATACCTCTTTTTCACGAATTTTTTTTGCCTTCTGTCTGGAGTGAACCTGGAATTTCTTTGTCTGGAGAATGGGAAAAGGGAATTCCTTTTAAAATTCGCTACGATATGCTACTCTCGAATGGATTAGGAGCAGGAAGTTTCCAATCGAACGAGAGATATAAAGTAGTCCAGCAGGAAATCCACGAAGACAACAATAAAGATAAGCAAGGTAGTATACGGATAGAAATCTCCCCTAAATTTTCTCTGGATATCATCAACCTACAGATGGGAGTTTCTGGTGCTATTGGAAAATATGATGATAAAAATCAAAACCAATATAAGGCAATATCCCTGGACTTTTCTTTTAGAATCGGCCCTTTTTCTTTCATAGGGGATTATGACCAAATCGAGTTTTTGGGGGAATATACCCATTTTAGTATAGAAAGAAGCAGAGAAACTTTAGCCGAATTTCCTCAAACTGCCTCTCGGATGGAAGGGATCTATTACCAGGTAGACTATTCCTTTTTCCCTCAAAGCTGGCGAAGTGTTAATTTTTTGTTTGGAGAAAAAAGCACCTTTGCTTTAGCCTTTCGCTATGAGAAAAATGGTATCCATGCAAAGTCTCTTACCAGCACAAATGCCTATACTGTAGGATTCCATTTTAGACCCCAGGAACAAATGATTTTTAGAGTAGAATATAGCTTTATCGAAGAAACGATAAGATCCCAGAACGATTGGAACAATCGTTTTTTGGCCTCCTTTGCAACCTTTTTTTGAATTTATAGGAGATTACGCTATGGCTGAAAATCAAAAAGACATAGAAAATGTGCTGAATGAAGTTAAAGAAATCAAAAAACTTGTACAGACAAAAGACAAAAAAAATCGAAGCTTTTTCCTCAAAATTTTACTATTTTTAGCTTTCGTAGGAATAGTTTCTGCTGTAGGCATATCTATTGGCTCTGGATGGGGAATTGGAATTGGGCTAGGCTCTAACAATACTTCTTCTGACAATAACAACAATCCGCAAAATCCTCAGTTGCATCCTGTCTTTGGATATAGCTTCCTTTTAAAGAAAGACACGATCCAATACAAAGGCAGAACCATTTCTATAGATGAATTCGCAAAGCATCTTAACGCTGCCAGCCAAAAAAAGGAAAGCGTGGAAATCACAATCGATGCGGTTAGTATCACTTCTTCTTTTAAGTCCCAGATATATAGCATAATGGATGATTATAAGATTCCCTATAGTGAAACCATCATTAGACCAGATAAAGAATAAACATTTTTATGGATAGGAATATGGAAAATCAGGCAAAAGTTGAATTTTCTTATACTCTGGACGAAGCTCAAAAAAAATTCCGTAGCAATCCACTTGTCTATGCTACTATAATTCTAGGGGTTGTCGGCCTTTTGTTTCCTTTTTTAGGATGGCTCATGCAATCCCAGGAAGTTCATGATTTAGACCAGCTAAAAACTGATCTGGAAAGCATACAATCTGCGTATAAAAAAGTTTATGGAATCGTAGAAAAAACGGTTTCAGAAGAATCCTATCGATGGAAACTTTCCGACCATGACCGTAAGCTTTTAAAAAAGCTGGCTCAAGAAAAAAGAAATGCTTTTGTGGAATTTTTTAGTTTTTTGTATTTCCTTATGCAAGGCTGCTTTTTTTTGCTTTTGGGCATATTGTTGGAAAGAAAGGTTTTTTTCCCTAAGCGAATGATGCCTAAGGAAAAGAAAGAAAAAAATACGATAATCCCTGAAACACGAATGCCTGAAGAAATCAAGCCACTCGATACAAAGCCCGTTGAAATACAGATTCCTCCTGCTTCCATAGAAAATCCAGAAAAAAAGCTTGCTCCTGTTTTGGAAATACAGCCAGAAAAGGATGGGCTATAAAGATGCTAGTCGCTGTGCTTCTTGGATCATGTTTGTTTTTATATGCAGGGTATGTTGTGTATGGCGGGTATTTGCAAAAAATTTTTAAAATCAACGATAGCAATCTTACTCCTGCTTGTGAAAAGCAAGATGGTATAGACTATGTTCCTTCTTCTTGCATGGTTTTATTGGGACACCATTTTTCTTCCATAGCAGGTGCTGGCCCTATTGTTGGGCCAATCATTGCTGGATTGTATTTTGGATGGCTTCCCGCACTTCTGTGGATATTGTTAGGGTCTGTGCTGATCGGAGGAGTCCACGACTATACCGCGCTTGTGGCTTCGATTCGCCACGAAGGAAAAAGTCTTTCAGAAATTTGCAGAAGATATATGAATCCTTTGTCTTATAAATTGTTTTTGCTTTTTACCTGGCTTGCGCTTGTTTATGTAATCACTGCTTTTGCAGACCTTACAGCAAAAACCTTTATAGACGATCAAGGCGTTGCCAGCACTTCGCTGCTTTATATTGTTCTTGCCATTGCCTTTGGATATTCTCTGTATAAAATCAAAGTCCCGTTGTTCTATGGCACGGCTATTGCTGTCTTGGTCATGTTGGGCTTTATTGTTCTTGGACAATATTATCCTATATCTTTAGATTGCCTGGCAAGCTCTTTGCTCAATACAAAGCAAATCTGGTATTTGCTGTTGATTCTTTATTGCCTTGTCGCATCAGTAACCCCTGTCTGGATTCTATTGCAGCCTAGAGACTACCTTTCTTCCTATCTCTTGTATTTGTCTGTAGGAATGGCAACTGTGGGGCTTTTATTCGGCGGATTTTCCATTGAATATCCGTCCTTTTTGGGCTGGCAATCCAAGGAAATTGGTTTTCTTTTTCCTATGCTTTTCATTACAGTCGCATGCGGAGCTTGCAGCGGCTTTCATTCCCTTGTGGCATCAGGAACGACCTCTAAGCAGCTTTCGATTGAAACCGATGCTAAAAAAGTGGCTTATGGTGGCATGCTCATCGAGGGCTTTGTTGCTGTAATCGCACTATGCACGATAGCTATGCTGCAAAAAAGTTCTATTTCTTCTTTAGGCAGCGATCCTTTAAGGATATACTCGCACGGAATGGGAAAGTTTTTTGCCGTTGTAGGGCTGCCTGAGAAAATGGGCGCGTCCTTTGGGTCGCTCGCTATAGCAACTTTCATTCTTACAACATTAGACACAGCAACCAGGCTAGGAAGATATATTTTCCAAGAATTTTTTGCTCTTTCCAACAACAAAGCCAGTCGCTATTTGTCTACTTTTGCCACTATCTTTCTTCCTGTTCTGTTTAATTTTATCACGATACATGACAAAGCAGGCAATCCTATTCCTTTATGGAAAGCGATATGGCCTATCTTTGGGACAACCAACCAGCTTCTTGCTGGCCTTGCTTTGCTTTCGATTGTTGTCTGGCTAAAAGTAAAAAAAGTTCCTTATACTTTTGTTCTTTTGCCTGCTATCTTTATGATGGTAATGACTCTTGCCGCTTTGGTTTTGCTTCTTCAAAGTAATTCCTCTGTATTGATTACAAGCATTGCGGTTGTGCTTTTGTTTTTGGCACTTTTGCTTATAGCTCAGACAGCCAGAATTTTCTTTCCACAACGCTTGAAATAAAATGGGCTTGGGATAAAATTTTTATAAAAATTTCCTCCCAAACAAAATTTTTTTTGCGTGCCTTCTATCTCGTACAAGCCGAAACCAAAAAGGTATTCATCGCGAATGGGACGAATATACAAATTACGCGAATAAAATTTTTATAAAAGCTATTTGTGCCATTCGGCCATTCGTCTTATTCGTGATAAAAATCTTTGCTTTTTCGGCAAACATCTTACTTCTTTGTTTCTATTAAAAGAAAAACATGAAAATATTGACATTTACCACACTTTTTCCGCACAATATCAACCCTAATTTTGGTATTTTTATTGCCAACAGAATGACTGCTTTTGCCAAAAGAGGCCATGAGGTCAAAGTGGTTGCTCCTGTTCCTTATTTTCCTGGCTGGTCTTGCCTGAAAAGATTTCCTAAATGGCATTCTCTATCCCAGGTTGCAAGAAAAGAAGAGCGAATGGGCATGGAAGTCTTTCATCCACGGTATTTTCTAACTCCTAAAATAGGAATGTCCTTCTATGGGCTGGAAATGTTTTTTAGTGTTTTGCCTTTGGTTCGGCAAATTAGAAAATCGTTTGCCTTTGATCTGATCGATGCTCACTATTTGTATCCTGACGGGCTTGCTGCGATTCTTTTAGGGAAGCTTTTTGACTGCCCTGTTGTTGTCTCAGCAAGAGGGAGCGATGTTCATCAGTATTCGGAATTTTTTTGGATTAAGAAGTGGCTAAAGTATGTCTTGAAATCTTCTTGTGCTTCTATTTCTGTGAGTTCGGATATTGGGGAGACTATGGTAGAGTTAGGCTCACCTGCTGCATCGACTCATATCATCCCTAATGGCATAGATGGAAAGATTTTTTATTGTATGGACAAACAAGAGGCAAGAGCCAAATGCAATTTGCCCCAAGACCAAAAGATCATCTTAGGGGTAGGGCATCTTAATGAAAGAAAGAATTTTTTGCTTTTGGTGGAAGCCATGAATTTTTTGGCAAAAGGCGAGCATCTTTATCTGATTGGACAAGGAGATGCCAGAGAGAAGTTCATAAGCAAAATAGCAGAATGCAAGCTACAAGACAGAGTTCATCTGATCTCTCCTGTTAAAAATTCTGAGCTTTGCTATTGGTATAATGCTGCGGATTTGTTGTGCCATCCTAGTAAGCATGAAGGCTCTCCTAATGTGGTTTGTGAAGCCATTGCCTGCGGATGTCCTGTTGTTGCCAGCAATCTTGCGGGTTGTCAGAAAGCAGTTCAAAGCGAAAAACAAGGTACGATTGTGCCTACATGGGAACTGAAAGACTATATACACGCATTAGAGGAAGCTTTATGGAAAAAAGAATACGATAGAAAATGGATTTCCACAGAAGGCCATAAAAGAACCTGGGATAGCGTTGCTGTAGAGGTCGAAGATGTTTTCCAAAAGGCTTTGCAAAAATACCAAAGGAAATAGATGTGAGGCAAAACACTATCCAAAAGCCTGTCTCTATAGCAGGAACAGGGCTGCATAGCGGGAAAACGATTCATTTAAAGCTACTTCCTGCTCCGTGCAACCATCATATTGTTTTTGTCAGAGTCGATCTGCCTGGAAAGCCTTGCATCCCAGCCTGCATCCATAATCTATCCTCACAAATGAGATGCACTGCTTTGGTTCATAACAAGGCAAAAATACACACGACTGAGCATCTTCTGGCTACTTGCTTTGCTATGAAACTGGACAATCTGGTTATAGAGGTGGATGGGCCAGAAATTCCTGGCATGGATGGGAGTGCTTTGCCTTTTTATAATATGCTTAAAGAGGCTGGCATCCAGGAACAAGAGGCTCAGGCAGAAGAAATCATCATCACAAAAGAAATTTTGCTTCAAAAAAAAGCCAACCCTTTATGGCAAAAATTGCTGCAAGCTTTAAAAATCGGCGGCAAAATTCATTCTTCCAACATCCAGGTATTGCCGCATCCTTCAGGGTTGAAGCTGGAATATTTTCTGGATTATAGCTTTAGTCATATTCCCAAGCAAAATATAGCCTTAGAAATAGAGGAAGATACTTTTGCAAAAGAAATCGCGCCTGCAAGAACCTTTGCCTTACAAAAAGAAATTGGCATAGGTCAGAAGATTTTGGGCTTGGGAAAAGGCACTACTTCGCAGAACACTCTCATTATAACAGACAAGGGAGAAATTCTGGACAACACACTTCGCTTCCCTGATGAACTCGCCAGACATAAAATTTTGGACTTGCTAGGAGATATATCTCTTGTGGGCAAGAGGATTCATGCTCACATCATAGCGAGATATTCTGGACATTCTTTAAATGCTGCCTTAGCCAAAACTGTCGATAGCTTGTGATGGAAAAAAGATTGTAGGTATTTGTTCAAAAGTTTTTATACCTATTGCAACATATTGATAAGAAATAATTCACCGCAGAGGCACAGAGGTCGCAGAGGAATTATATAGTTCTTTTTTTCTTCTCTGCGTTCTCTGTGTCTCTGCGGTGAAATCTTATGTCTTCAAGATTAAAGATTAATACAAAGACTTTTGAGCAGTTACCTAAGCGACAAGAATTAAGCGATGAGAATCAAATGCTTCCATAGAATTTCAATAGGAAAGGCAAATCGCATGTTCAATATTAGCAAATATAAACAAGCCTTATTGCAATCCCATTGTATAACTCCTGCCCAGTTGGCTGCTGTATTGAAGCAATACGAGGCTTTATCTGGTATTCCTTTTGAGGAATTTTTGATAAAGAATTGCATTATCAATGAAGAGCAACATAAAGCTATTTTAAAATCTTTAGGCGAAGAAGGAAATAAAATGCCAGAAAAAAGCAACCTTTTTGGGCATTTTCAAATTTTATCGAAAATAGCAGCAGGGGCTATGGGTGTTGTTTACAAGGTAGTCAACACAAAAACATCGGAAATTGTTGCTTTGAAAGTTCTTCATGAGCTGGATAAAGCAGATGCAGTATTTTTAAAGCGATTCCAAAGAGAAATGGAAGCAGCAAGCAAGGTGGTACATCCTAATATTGTGGCTGTAAAGGAATTTGGCAATTATAACAATATTTGGTTTTTATCTATGGAATTGGTTGAAGGTAAAACCCTGAGCCAATATGCACCCAAAAAAGTCAAAGAATGTGTTTCCATTTGCCTTCAGCTATGCGGTGCATTGAGTCTGGTGCATGCGCAGGGTATTGTCCATCGTGATATTAAGCCAGACAATATACTTATGGATATGAGCGTTCAGCCTCCTATTCCCAAGCTAAGCGACTTTTCTCTTGCGCTCATGAATGAATCCCGAAGTAAGAAACTGACGCAAACAGGCCATTCTGTGGGAACGCCTCTTTATATGTCGCCTGAGCAGACTTTGGGAAAAGAAGTGGATAAGCGGACAGACATTTACAGCCTGGGAGTCGTCTTGTATGAACTTTTAACAGAGCAAATGCCCTTTAAAGCCAGAACTATCTCAGAATTATATGCTAAGATTGCCAATGAATCGCCTACCTCTCCCTCTTTATTGCGGAGAACCTTAAATCCCAGCCTGGACTATATTATCCTGAAAGCTATGTCTAAAAACCCTGACTATCGCTACCAGACTTGCGCTGAAATGGAGCAGGATCTAAAAAAAATCCTGGATGGCGAAAATGCTAAAATTGAAAAAAAGATTCTTTGGAGACAGATGATTAAAGACGCGCTGGCTTCCAGGAAATATATTGGATTGGGAGTACTTGTCATCTTGCTAATCGCTTCCTGGTCAATAGCTTTGCTATTTGCGTTTTCACCAGAAAGAACTCATATAAAAAACAGTGGCCTGGAAATTTCTGTTTTGCTAGAAAACGAATGCTTTTCTGTGGCCTGGGAAAATTTGCAAAAGAAAAAAAACCTTCTTTCTAAAGATGATTTTCAAAAGATCCAGCAAGAAATCCGCCAAAAGCTATCCGATCCTTTTGTTCAGGAAACCTGGCTGGATAGAATAGAAAATTTATATAAACGCAATAAGGAAAAAGAGTGCTTTAAGGAATTAGGCGTTTGGGGGCAAATCTTTCCAGAAAAAAGCATGCTATCATGGGAATTGTTCCAGAAGCTGGAAAGGGATTCTGGATTGTGGTGGGAAACAATTCGCTCCTTGGAAAAATTGAGACCTGCATTCTTTTTATATCCTAAAATGCAAAAAAAAATGCCAGAATTTTTCCTTGCTGTATGCCATTTGCATCTTTGTCCCTTAAAGCCTTCTCATATTACAGATGCCTGGAACTTTTATATAAAAGAGAAAAAAAATACCTGGCATTATTTTTATTTCCAGGGGAAAACAAAGATATATGCAGGTGCTTTGGATGAAGGCGTAAAGGATATGGAAATAGTGTACAAATTAGCGAGCAAGCCACCCTTGAACCTTGCCCCGCCTTTGTACTATCTTGGGGCAAAAACAAATTATGAAGAAATGCTCTATGCTATTGAAACAAGGCTTAAAGATAATGAAAATAGCCAGGAAAAGGTCTGGTTAATTACCATAGGATATTCTCTTCTTAACAATATGAAAAATTGCTATGATATTGAAATTCTTTGTAATGCTATACAACTATACCATCTTGCATGGAGTTACAAATCGGCTGGAGCATATCTGTCTCTGTCGAGCCACTATTTTAATATCAAAGAAATTCCTTTTATGCAAAAACTTTTGCAAACAGCTCAAGAATGTGGGCTACCTGATATACTTTGGGAATTTCAAAAAGCAAAACTATTGGCAAATAAAGAAAACTTAGAAGAATTAAAAAAATTACAAAAAAAATATCCTTATTTTGAAAAATTGTACACTAGCGCAGGAGAACTATGCATACAAGATAAGCTCTATGCAGAGGCTGTGCCTTATTATAAGTCAATGGCTGAGAAATATCCTGACAATCTCAAATATCATAGCTTTTTAGGGTTTTTGTATGCTATCCAAAATCAAGATCTCCTTGCGATACAGTCAGCCAATAAATCCATTGATCTATATGAGAAAAGACCATCTTCTTTGCCGCGAAGCATGTTTGCCAGTAAGGCATATTTGATCAAAGGGCAAATTCTGGAAAAGCAAGCAAAAACAACGGAAGCTCTGCGTTGCTATCGGATAGCCCTGAACATCTGTCCTTTTAAGGAACATACGCAAGAATCTTTAAAATCTCTGTACAACCATTATACATCCAGACAGCAATATGTTGAAATCATACAAGAACATCTGTTTTTTTTAGATCTTTCTTCGCGGACTTTTCCTGTGCCAAAGGATATATACGAAAAAGCTTTGAACCAACTGAATGAATTGCAGACAAAACACAGAGGCAACCAAAGGAAAACAGCATCTCTTTTAGCAGATAAAGCTTTAATTCTATATTCTGAACAAAGGCTGCCTTCCGCAGAAAAAATGCTGGAAGACTCTCTCCAGTTTTTCCCATTGCCTAGAACTTATTTATATTTGGGTTTTTACTATGAAAAGCAGAAACAACTCAAACAAGCCTTTGAAAGCTATGGTAAGGCTTTGTCCATGCCGCCTTCTGTTTATCCTGAAGATTTCCCTTTGTGCTATATGGCATACTTAGGGCAAATGAGATGCTATCGTGAAGACACGGATCTTTACACGCAAGAACTTAGCGATAGCGTAGAAAAAATGATAGAAATCTATCCTGATTATAAATACCACGATGACTTTTTTAATTGTTTTAATTATTCTTTTTTAAGAATAACAGACCCACAGAGAGTCGAAAAAATTTTATCTTTCAATTTAAGCAATTCCAGGCGGAACAACACATGGGCTTATAGTGCATTGGGAGAAAATTACGCACAGGCAGGGAAAACAGAAAAGGCGTGGGAAATATACCAAAGAGCAATCGATTTAAGCCCCAATATCTATATTGGTTATATGCGGTTCGGCAATTTCTTATTCAGGCAAAAAAAATACCATCAAGCTTTTCTCCACTATTCTATGGCTAAGTTCCTTGGGGCAGAAGAAAAGGATGCTGAACATATTGAAAATAGGCTTAAAGAAATACAAAATTTATTCAATGAAAAATGAAAGGCGAATATGCTGAAGTTTGGTATCTATAAACCATCCCAATTGTCGGACAAATCGGCATTTTATGGTATTTTTGGCGATAAAAAACATTTTTCCATTGTTCTTTATGATCAAATCCCTTATATAGAAAACAGCGAGGAAATAGCGCAGGAAATCCTGATGCAATTTTCAGATACCAGGGGAATATACAAAAGGACATACAGGAAACGATTTGAAGAATTCGATCAAAATTGTCTTGGTATTATCCAAGAAAAACTGTCTGGAAAAAAAATTATTGTGCATGATGTAGGTGTTAGTGATGCAAGGACTTCATGCGATTTTTATGAAAAATTGCAATTTTTTTTTCCTAATTGCGAATTTTATGCTTCCGATTGCAATCCTGATGTCATAATATTGTATAAAGGAACTACAATAGTAGTTATCAATGAGGCTTTAGAAATTCTGGAAACGACAATGCCTCCTTTTGTGTGGAATCGCAATAGAATTCGAAAAGAAAAGTTGCTTTACCCTTTGAATTTTTTTATCCAGTGGATTGTGGAAAATTTTATATCGAAAAAAATAGTTTATGAGTACCAAAAAGGCAAAATCTCTATGAAAAGATTATCCCTTTTTTGCCAGAGAGCAAAAGACCTTTGCAATCAAAGCTCTCATTTCCATTTGCTTAAGCATAATGTGTTGGATAAAAGCCCTGTTTCTGATGAATTTTCTGTTTTGAGGGCAATGAATGTATTGAATCCAGCTTTATTCAGTGTCCAGGAATTGACAATAGCCATAGACCATTTTTGTTCCAGCCTAATAGAAGGCGGGCTTTTTATAACGGGTTGCAACCAAGATGCTAATTCTCTGGTACATGGGACAATATACCAAAAAAAAGATTTTGCTTTTGTCCCTGTTTATGTTTCTGGCAAAGGTTCGCCTTTAAATGAAATCATCCTTGCCAAGGGGCAAAAGTAAAGAATTTTCAATGATTTGCACCAGGAATTTTATCTTTGCACAGGAAGTCCCATATTAGCAGTTGAGGCAATTTCTTTGTAACTATTTTTACAAATTTCTTGACAAAAAAATAGAATGTGTTAAAAATAGATAGAATATAAAATAGCAGACTTTTTATCTTTAAAAATTTAAAGATTTTGGGAAAAAATATGAATTCCATTATCAACTTTTTTAGAAAAGCCAGGATACACTTTTTGCGCAAGGTGCTTGAAAAAGGGGGAAAATTCGATATGGCTATGGTAAAGCCAGCTCCTTCTTTTTTGGGAAAGCTTATGTCTCCTCTAAGAAACTGGCTTATACCTTCAGAACGATTTGAATACATCTATACAGGCCCTATGGGCTTTGCTGTTTTGCGTGCAGCCTGTAATATTGGCGTTTTTGAGCTTTTGGACAAAAAGCCAGGTCTTAAGATTGCTGAAATTGCAGAGGCTTTAAAGCTGGAAGAATATCCTGCAAAATTGCTTTTGATGGCATTGGTATCAATCAAGATGATTTATAAAATAGGCGATGAATACTATGGTGATCCTTTTCTTGTCAAGCCGCTTTTGAAGGATTCATGCGATGGATTTATGCTAAAACAATTAGAATACACACATCATCTGATTGCTCCTGCTATGCATTGTCTGCAAGAGTCTATTATAAAAAATAAGCCTGTTGGTCTTACTCATCTTTTTGGCGAAAATGCAGGGAACTACTATTATGAAGTAGCTCAGGATAGCGAAAGAAATCGTTGCTTTGAGCAATTCATGAATTCTTTTAGCCAGATCAACCAGCCTAGAATTGCATCCATGTCTGTTTTTTCTCGTTTTAAAAAAATTCTGGATGTTGGTGGAAATACAGGCGCACTTGCTATGTCTATCGCTAGAAACCATCCTGATGTTAAAATTACTGTTTTTGATTTTCCTAGCGTGGTCGAGTCAGCAAAAAAGAATTTTAAAGAAAACCAGCTTGATAATCGCTTAGATGCTATAGGAGGAAATATTTTAGAGAGTCCTTTGCCTCAAGGATATGACTGTGTTATCTTTTCTCATTTTATTGATCTATTGTCAGAAAAGATGAACAAAGAGCTAATCCAAAAAGCCATGCAGAGTCTTGTCCCTGGAGGCACATTATTTATTTTCTCTCCTATTGTTAACGATGAAGAAACCGAACCTTTTTTAAACTGCATGATGGGGCTTTATTTTCTATGCCTTGCGAATGGAGTAGGACAGTTCTATAGTGGAAAAACCATTATGGACTGGATGAAAGAGGCAGGTTTTCATAAGTTGGAAAAGCGTCTTTTACCGTTTGATGAAGCAGTGTTTACAGGTCAAAAACCTTAGGTGTTATTTTGAAAGGATTCAGAATGAAAAAAATCCTATGCGTTTTGTTGTTTGCTTTAAGTCTTTGCCCTTTATTGCTTTCTCAAGAAATAACAGCATTGAAGATTATTGAGAATGCAGATGATGTTCGTGGCGCAAAGAATTGGGGATTTTATGCATCTGTCGTCGACTATGATGGTACAAAAATTTTGACTCACAACAAATACCGTGTAACGGCAACGACGTTTGGCGAAAGACCAAATGATGTTTATAAATCTTTGGCATTCTTTGTTGAGCCTACCAACGTAAGAGGCCAGAAATCTTTAAAAGATGGACAAGTCTATTGGCAATATTTTCCTGATACAAAAAACCTGGTCAGAATCTCTGGTGCTCAAAGACTTTCTGGTCAAGTTACCGCCGCTGACCTTGCATCTTCCAACTTCGCAAGCGATTACAATGGTAAAATCCTTGGTGAAGAAGATGTTTTAGGAAAAAAATGCTATAAACTTGAGCTTTTGCAGAAGAATGAAGAAGTAGCCTATTATAAGCTTACCTACTGGGTAGAAAAGGAAAGTTTCCATCCTATCAAAGCCGATTATTATGCTATTTCTGGTACTCTTTTGAAAACCGCCTATTTCCGTGATTATAAAATGGCTTTAGGCAAACTCAAACCTCATGAATTTTTCGTTGTAGATCCCTTGAAAAAAGGCCATGTTACCCGCATGTTGTATTCCAGCATGAAACCAGAGACCATGCCTGAATATTTCTTCTCAAAAGAAAATTTGGAAACAGCAAAAGCTCCTCAGGATAGCAAGGTAGAAGAAGTGGCTGATGGTGGAACATCTGCTTATGACATCATGGCTAAAGCTGACGAAAGAAGATGCGGAGATGACTGGAAATTCAAAAATGTAGTATATGAATTCCAACCTGATGGCAATAAGCCTAAACTCGTTTCTACAGACGAATATCTTGTAAGATCTAAAATTTTTGCAAAAGAAGATGGTCAAAATGACACCAAATCTTTCGTAGAATTTTTAGCTCCTGCTGCAACCAGAGGACAAAAACTCTTGAGAGATATGAGAGTCTATTGGCTTTATTTCCCTGGCACAAAAAATGTTGTCCGTATTTCTGGCTCTCAGATATTGTCTGGACAAGTAACAGCAGGCGATATTGCTGCCACAAACTTTACAAACGATTACAATGGCAAAATTCTCGGAGTCGAGAACCTCGCTGATCTTAAGAAAGTATGCTATAAACTCGAACTAACAGCAAAAGAAGAAGGCGTTTCTTATGCTAAACTCATGTATTGGGTAGAAAAAGATACTTTCAATCCTATTAAGATAGACTATTATTCTGTATCAGGAAGCCTTTTAAAAACTGGGTATTACAGAGACTTCAAAGCCATCAGTGCTGGCAGCGATGTCATTAAGGCTCATGAGCTTTTCATTGTCAATCCTCTTGTAAAAAACCATGTCACAAGAATGATTTTCAAAGACATTGAAAAAGAAGTATCTCCTGAATATCTGTTTACAAAAGAAAATCTTTCCAAATAAAAGTAGCATTTTCCCCTGTGTTAAGTTAGAATAGGTCAGACAATGCTGGTTCAGCATTGTCTGATTCAACAAGGAATATTGGAAAAATGACACTGGAATGAAAGCTTGATTTCATGATGTAAATTTTGGCTGTATTTTAATTTTTAAACCTTCCTAGAAACAATTTCAATTTTTCACACCTAATTTTTTTTAAGCTGTAGTAAAAGGGGAAAGTATGAAAAATGATGACAATGAAAAAATAGATAATTTTTTCCGTCCAGAAGAAGATCCTTCCCAAAATGAAGAGCTGCATCCTCAGTTGGAAAATCTTTTGGAAGAAGAAGAGGATGAAAGAAAAAATTCTATTGAGCAAATCAAAAATGTAACGCATATTTTAAAAACGCAATATAGAGATGATCTCCTCAAAAGCTCCAATGACGTTGTTTTGACACAGTCTAAAAAGATTTTGCAGGACAGCATGCAAAAGACAAGAATTTTTCAGAGTGCGCCTGTCAAGGATAGTGTTACTGCTGAATTGATTAAAGAAACCCAGATGTTGCAAAAAATCTTAGCAAACAACCTGGAATACATTGAAAATTTGGGAAATAACGCAGATCAAGGTATAAAAACAAAGAAAAAAGCTCTGAAAATATACCAGATAATATGCCTTTTTCTTTTAGGCATTACGGTAGGTCTGGTTGGCTACTATAAACTCGTTTTGACAACCGAAGAGCAAGAACATTGGAAGAGTTTAGTAGCAGATAAGCTGAGAGATTTAAAAATATTAGAGGAGAAAGTAGAAGAGAAGAAGCAGCTTGTTGAGAACAAAGAAAAAGAAGTTACTCAAAAAGAACAGCAAGTTGTGACAAAAGAGAAAGAAGTTGGACAAAAAGAAAAAGAAGTTGCCAGCAAAGAAAAAGAAGTTGGACAAAAAGAGCAACTTGTAGGAAAGAAAGAAAAAGAGATTGGGCAAAAAGAAAAGCTCATTGTGACAAAAGAAAAAGAAGTTACCAAAAAGGAACAATGGGTAAAAAGACAGAAAGAACTGCTTGATACACACCTACAACTCGAAGATAAAGCATCCCAGATTTCTGAAAGATTTGTATTGGAAAAAAAACTCCAGGATGTGCGATCTTTTGCTTCTAAAAAAGAAGAATCTTCTCAACAATTGTTCATGAAGGTGCGCAATCTCAACCTATCCTTTGATCCTGGATATGAATATATTTCCCAGGAGTTTTTCGTCACCATCCGAGAACCAGAGCGAAAGATGTGGAATCAAAAGCAAGAATATCTAAAATGGCTTGGCAATGCACTAGATAGCAGGAAAGAAATAGTGACTGCATGCCTGTCAGAGATCGCTCAAGTTAGAAAAAATCAAAATGAAGATTTGGATTTAATGGAAGAGCAAAACAAAAAATTTTCTGGAGAACTGGATAATGTAGAAAAATTTTTGAACATCCATGAATCCTTTTTAACAGAACTTTCTGACTATGATAGTAAAGCTGACCGTGCTACAAAAGAATACGAAACCATTCTGATCCGCGAATTGACATACTTCAAAGATGTATTCCAAAATTTACAAACTTTGGATGATCTGCAAAATAAAACAGCAAAAGCTTTAGACGAAGCCTCTGAAAAAAAACAAGACGATCAAAACATCCTCATAGAGCAAAAACAAAGCATTGCAGATGTAAAAAAAGACTTGCCAGTACTTTATAGAAAATATATCCAAAGATTCCAGGAATTGTCTCATGAATATATGTCTGTCATAAAAAATTCCCCTAAAATAGACGTAGAGCATGGATTTTCAGCAAAGGAAATTGCGAGTGCAGCACTTGAAATTTCTTCAAAATCTAAGGCTCTTCAAGGACAAATACCTCAAATTCAAAAAATTTATGGAAGTCTGGATCGGTCTAATGAGCTAGAAAGCTTAGAGAAGAAGGTCAACCAGTCCTTTGTTGCTTTGAATTCTATTGTGATTCCAGAAAAAAAGCCCACACCTACTGTTGCTGTTAAGCCTACGTCACCTGACATCAAGAAGACTGTAGAGCCTGGGCAGGCAGATATAGAAAAAGCGGTTATGGAAATGGGGCAATTGTTTGAATTTTCTCCTGCTGAATACCTCATGGATGTTCAATTTTTTGCCAAAGATGGTGCTAAGTTTAAAGTAGCTCACCAAATGCAATTTAAAATCCTATCCAAAAACAAAGGCGAAATGAAAGATATGGCAAGATTTTTTATTGCTAAAACCCTTCTCCCCAGGCAAGAAAGAGGAACAGTTCTTTTGAAAAAAGATCGCCAGGTATGGGTTTATGATATAAAAGAAAGAAACATTGTCCGCAACTCTCCTGAAGGCGAAAGCGGTGGAGATAGCAAAAAGAAAATGCTCAATTCTCTTTTAAGCTTAGGGAGAATGAATCCTTATCTTTACTCGATTGATCTAAAAAAAGAAACCGTGGTTGTGAACAATAAAAATGCTTATAGGGCAAGGCTGTTTTTAAATCAGACAGAATTTCCAGAGCAGCATCCTGAAGTTTTTGTCTTACTTAGCCAGGATACATTGAGTCCTTTTAAGCTGGAATTCTGCAACCAGAATAGCAATCCTGTAAAAATATTCTATCTCATGAACTACCAGGAAACCGAGCTAGGGAAGAAAGTAAAAACAATACAATTCCTTGACAATACAGACAAGAGCATGATTTTGCAAATTACCTATTCCAACATTAAAAAAAGAGAAATCCCTGATTACTATTTTGAAGAAAACTATATGACTACCTTCAGTAGTAGCCATTAATACAATTTACCAAACCCTTGAATTTTAGACAGGATACCATGAATAAAAGAAATTTTGGTAAAATAAAGATTGCTGGAATATTGTATGTTTTTTTCTTTTTTTTCTTCTGCTTAAATATAGCATCACAAGATATTTTTGGTGGTTTTGAGTTGCCTGGAGAAGAAAAGCCTGCTCCTCCTGCCGAAGAAAAAAAAGCAACAGAGCCAAAGCAGGAAGAAAAAATTCTGGAAGCTACCGAAGTGCCTGGAGAGCAGCCAAAATCTTCCGAAGAAAAGCCCAAAGCATCCTCAGAAGAGGATATGTTTCAATTTTTTGATTCTGGTGCAGCACAGCCAGGATCTAACACAGAAGTCGAGACAAATTCTGTTGATATTGAAGAAAAAATAGAAAAAAATTTAGAAAAAGCATTACAATATTTTAATCTTTATAGCAATTTTAAAAAAATAAAAAAGTCTTTTAAGACTAAAAAAGAAAAAAAAGAAGAAGCGCCTAAGGCTTCTCCTCAAGAAAAGATTACAACAGAAAAAGTAGATCAAAAAAAACCACAGCAAGAAAAAACTCAAGAAACCAAAGCATCTAAACAAGAAACAGCTTTCGATGATTTTGCCATTCCTGGTGAAACCAAAGAAGAAACCTCTTTTGACGATTTTGCCATCCCTGGCGAAACCAAAGAAGAGCCAAAAGAAGAAACCTCTTTTGGGGACTTTACCATTCCTGGCGAAACCAAAGAAGAGCCGAAATCTGTATTTGATGGATTTGACCTTCCTACAGGAGAATCTACACCACAAGAAGAGATTCAGTCTTCAACAGAAACAACTCCATCGGATACTCTTGATATCTCTCATATATCAGAATTGGGAGGTGTCATTGAAGAAGAAAAGCCACAAGAGCAAACCAAGCCAGAATCACCACGAAAAATACAGCCTGTGAAGAAAGTAGTATCGACACAACCTGAAACACCTGTCTCTTCCGATCCACCGCCTTTTATGGATGAACTTCCTTCTCTTCCTGATCCTACTTCTGCATCTACAGAAGAAGCAGCAGAAGAGGATGATGATTTTTTCCCTCTTAATATGCGCACGCTGTTTGAATACAATGTTTTTGGGGTAAGCAGAAATTGTCTCTACAACCCTAAAAACATGTTTCATATAGCCCATAACTACTCTCGTATCCTTGTAAAATTTGATTTTTCCCATTCTATATACGATAATGACGATATAGCCGCACCTTTTAAAGTAAATTTTGAAATTCGAGACACAGTAGTTTATCGTAGCAAAACAGATAGCTCGGCAGACGATATAGTCACAAACTATATTCAGGAAGTCTTTTTCAACGTACAATACCAAAGACTTCAGATCGCAGCAGGTAAGAAAAATGTAAAACCTGGAGAAGGTGGTGGTTATGCATGGAATGTGGTGGATATTTTTAGCCACAATTCCAGCCTTTTTGAAGCCAATGCAGGCAACTGGAACAAAAGAGGAGATCGCCCTGGTCTTTATGGAATCTATGGACGATATTCTTTTGATTTCGCAGATTTTAGTTTTGCTTATACCCCTGATCTCACCAAAAAGAAAACTGGGCAGAAAATCGCAAGAAACGATACCGAATTCGTAGACAATACAAGCGATATTCTTATGCTTAAACTTTCCTGGCGTAACCTTTTTACTAAAGATTTGCTAGGAAAACCGCCTAGCGATATAACACCTTCTGCTCCTGATTTTATTTTTTCCTATCGCAGCAATAGCCTTATTTTCGTAGAATCAGGCGGCCAATATGTTCCTGTTTACAAAAGCGACAATAGCTATAATTTTGGCCTTGTATGGTCTGTTGGCTTAGGAGACAGCGTCATCCTAAGAACAGAACTAAACTATAGCACCACTACAGACATCCAGGAGATGAACCAGATTGGAGTATTTCCTGATGGTTCAAAACAATTTGAATTCAAAAAGCGCAATGGATCCAATTTCGGGCTTATTCTGTCTATGGCTTATACCTTCTCCGATATAACTTTAGACCTGGAATATTACTACAACTCCAATGGATATAAGCATGATGAGCTGGAAGACTATTTTGACAATGTGAAATACATCAACCAAAATCTTAACCATCCTTTCCCTCCTTTGCAAAGCTATTACTTTGGTAAGCTCGCACACGCTATTTCTTTTGATCCCAACAGTCTTGGACAGCATTACGCTTACATCTCTCTATCGAGATCCTGGAGTCTTGGACAGAAAAAAAGAGAATTGAGCCTTCGCTGCCTGAATATCTCCAGCTTGCAAGATTTTAGTGGTAGCGCAGCCGTATTCCTTACTTACAAATTTTTTAACTATGCCAATTTACAGGTAGATTTCAACTATTTTTATGGCAAAGAAAAGTCCATTTTTGGGTCTAACCCTTATGAATGGCTTTTGCTTGGAACGTTTGAATTCTTATTTTAATATTTACCCAGGGCATTGCCAATTTAATATTTACCCAGGGCGTTGCCCCATAGATGTCAATTTAAAGGATAAGCAGAGCGTTAGTGTAAGCCTTCTGTAAGGAATCAAAAACAGTACCGCCTGGCGCATCAAAAAATTTTATTCCACACCGAAGCCTGGCACAAAGAAAAGATTGATACCTGTTTTTTTGATTCCCGAAAGAAGGCTTACACGGAGCGACTGCTTCAGTTTGACCTTCTTAAGTTGACAGCGTTATTGGTTGGCATGTTAACCCCATACAATATAAAGAATTATATGAAAAGTTAACACGTATGACGTTCACGTCTAAGCTTGCAACCTATTGCAGTTTTACAATAAAATTTTGTTCCCTTCTAAATCACGAATAAAACCAATTATGATAAAAAAAGTTGCTGTTCTATTCCCTGCTTTTGGCATGGGATATAAAATTTCTTTTCCTTCATACCAGGAAGAATATAAAACACTTCTAGCTCTGGCCTCCAAGGTTGTCAAAATTGATGAAAGCCAATTCGAAAAAATATCGAATCATATTATAGAAGATGATTTGCAGGCACATTATTTTTGCTATATACAAAGTTGTCTTATATCTCAAATATTGAAAAAAGAAAATGTTCCTTGCGATTATGTAGCTCCTTACAGCATGGGCATTTTTTCAGCACTTGTATATCTTGGCTCTTTGGATTTCCAAGAAGGTCTTTTGCTTATGGATTATACTTGCAGATCCACAATGCTATGCGTTGACAAAGCAAAACAATATGGTATGGGGGCGGTTATTGGGCTTACTTTGGAGAACGTACAAGAAATTCTCGCTACAGGCTTTCCTGATATTGAAGTGGCAGATGTAAGCAATGACCATGTCGTTTTAGTAAGCGGGGTTGCCCAGGAAATACAGAGACTTCTTCCTGTTGTAAAAGAAATAGGAGCTATACAGAGTAAAATGCTACCGATTTCTTTGCCATACCATTCCAGGTTTATAAAAAATGTTTTGCAAGAACTCCAAAGCTATGTAGATAAAATGAACATCAAGCCTCCTATGTATCCTCTTATTTCTGGTGTAGACCAGAGGTTTTTAGACAATCCTGATGAAATCAAAAAAGAACTGGTGGTAAGTATCAGTCAGTCTTTAAATTGGGTAGGCAGCATTAGAAAGTTGCTTACCCTGGGCGTGTCTGTTTTTCTGGAATGTGGAGCTAGCGACAGCCTGGTGAAAATGCTTCGTTTCATGGATGGGGATTTTGAAGCATATCATCCTAAAAATTTTGATAAATTTTTTAAAATTTTAAAGGGAAACTAAAATACATGGATAAAAAAGATTGGCTTTTGGATTCTGGCTTGCTTCGTACCTGGAAACAGGGTACAATAGGGTATATACAAATCCATCGCCCAGAAAAAGCAAATGCTTATAATGAAAGCCTGCTTGATACCTTTTTTTCTGTTCTTCCTCAAATAGAATCCGATGAAAGCATTCGGGTTATAATTATAACAGGCGCAGGAAATCGTTCTTTTTGCGCTGGTGCTGATTTAGAAGAAATGCAGACAAAAGACTATCGTGCAGCTTTAAATCTTAAAAGCGCAAGGCTTTTTCATGCTGTTGCAGCATCGTCTAAAATAACATTAGCTTGCATCAATGGTGCGGCTGTTGGCGGTGGTTTAGAGCTGACACTGGCATGCGATCTTAGAATTAGCTCAAATCAAGCAAGATTTTTTTTTCCTGAAACAAAATTTGGCTTGATCCCTGCTGCTGGTGGAACACAGAGATTATCCCAGCTTTTAGGAGTCGCTAGAGCAAAGGAATTGATTCTAGGGGGACGTATATGGAGTGCAGAAGATGCCTTAAAAAATGGATTAGTCACAGAAATTGTACCCTTTGCTGAACTCATTTCCAAAGCCCAAAAATGGGGAGAAGAAATTGCACAACGTGACCCTGTTGCTCTGGAATTCGCTAAAAAAGCTATTGAAATGGAATATAGCTCGCATACAGGTTATAATTATGAAAGAATTGCGGAAGCTTTACTCTATCAACTAAGGCTCAAAAAATGAATATGATAAACAAAAATAAAATACAAGACTTTGTATATCCTGAAAATGGGCCTCGTATTGTTTCTATTGGCACTGCCAATCCAGGTACACGTTACTCTCAAGAAGAAATCGTGAAGCTTTACCATGAAACAAACCCTATTATAGTTGGTCTTTTCCAAAATAGCCATATCAAACACAGACATTTGATTCTTCCTGAGCCAGTGAATGGAGTTATGCCAGAAGAAACCAATGAACAACTCATTGCCAAACATAGAAAAGGTGTTGAGGAATTTGGCGCAAAAGCTGTTGAAGAATGCCTGAATCCTTTAAACTTGGGCCCAAGGGATATTGATTTTTTATGCTGCGTTAGCAGCACTGGCTTTCTTTGCCCTGGAATCACTGCCAGGCTGATAAAAAAAATGGGATTTCGAGAGAATGTTCATCGCATCGATATTTTAGGAATGGGCTGCAATGCTGGATTAAATGCCATAAATCCAGTTGTTTCCTTTGCTAAAAGTAACCCAGGAAAACTTGGTCTTATGGTTTGCACAGAAATATGCTCTGCTGCTTATGTCTATAATAAAACTTTGAATACTGCTGTTGTGAATTCTCTTTTTGGTGATGGCGTTGCAGCCGTTTTGGTTCGCCAAGACAACGCAGATACATGGAAAAAAGGCCCTATTGTACACGATTTTGAATCTCATATCATAGTCGATTCTATTGAAGCTATGAAGTTCGAACTAGAGCGAGATAAACTATCTTTTTTCTTAGACAGAGATATCCCTTATGTTATTGGCCTTAACATAGAAAAACCTGTAACTCGTCTTTTAAAGAGAAATAATCTGAAACTCAGGCATATAAAACATTGGCTGGTGCATTCTGGCGGCAAAAAAGTACTAGATGCCATTGAGTACAATCTTGGACTTACAGACTATGATGTTCGCCATACACTCCATATTTTACAAAATTTTGGAAACCTTTCTTCTGGCTCCTTTTTGTTTTCTTATAAAGAGCTATGCAAAGAACAAATCATTGAGGAAGGCGATCTGGGCGTTGCTATAACTATGGGGCCAGGCACTACGATTGAAACTGCTTTGCTTGTATGGTAGGCGATAAGAATCAAATAAATTCACGATTTTTAACCAAATACAAATCAAATGCAAGAGGAATCATAATGAAAAATTACAGTACTTTACAAATACAAAAAGAAAAAGACGTTGCAACGATTTTTTTGCACCGCCCTGAAAAAAAGAATGCAATCAATATCCAGATGGTCAATGATCTCACAGATGCTTTGGATACAATAGAGGATACAAAAGAAATAAAATTTTTAATCCTTCGGAGCAAGGAAAGCCTTTTTTGCTCAGGTCTTGATTTAGAAGATGTTACCTCTAAAAATCCACCCGATATTTATGGTTTCCAAAAATGGGAAAAGATGTGCCATAGAATAGAAAATCTCAATAAAATAACCATAGCTTCTATAGAAGGAGAATGTATTGGCGGAGGCTTTCAGCTTGTCCTTCTCTGCGATATACGTTTGGCGACCACAAGAGCTAAGTTTGCTTTTAATGAAGTCAGGAATGCTTTTCTTCCAGGCTTAGCAACATATCGTCTCGCGAAATATGTTGGTTTGGGTAAAGCCAAACAACTCATGATGGGCGATAGCCTGGATGCCAGGGATGCTCTTCATTGGGGGCTTGTCAATCAGGTTTGTGAACCAGAAAATATGCTAGAGATTATCCAGCAGAATTTAAACAATCATTCCTCTTTGCCGCTGCCTGCCTGGACACTCGCAAGAAGGCTTATGAATGAATGCTACTCTAGTCCTTACGAGAATTTTCTCGGACATTTTTTAGCAGCCCAACATCGTGCTATCAATCTGGAAGATTTCCAGAAAGTTGCGCAACAACAGCAAGGTAAAAAGTAAAGACGTTTTTAGAAAAAAATATACTTTTGAATATTGTTTTTCTTAACTCCTTATATACCAATAAGAAAAAAATATCAAAAAAAAACGTAAAAAAAAAATTTTTTACTTGCATTTGGAATTTTTAATTATATAATATGCTCATTCAAAGATAAAAATCTTTTAAAGATATTTATCTAACATGAATCTTTGACAACTTTAGAAAAAGACAAGAAAAAGCAAAATACCTTAGCTTAATCTCAAATTAAGTTAAAGTGTTTTGCTAACGTAGCTCAATGGCAGAGCAGCTGATTTGTAATCAGCAGGTTGTGGGTTCAACTCCCACCGTTAGCTTGTCTTTATGGAGAGATACCTAAGCGGCCAAAGGGGATGGACTGTAAATCCATTGGCAACGCCTTCGAAGGTTCGAATCCTTCTCTCTCCACCAATTGCGGGTGTAGCTCAATGGTAGAGCCCTAGCCTTCCAAGCTAGTTGTGTGGGTTCGATCCCCATCACCCGCTTTCATTATGTTTACTGATCGCTGCAGTAGCTCAGTGGTAGAGCACCTCCTTGGTAAGGAGGGGGTCATGGGTTCAACCCCCATCCGCAGCTCAATATCTATCTTCTTCAAAAACACTTATTTCCATATCAAAAATCTTAAAAAGTTTCAAAAAGAAGAAATATAGGTTAAATCTTTATCTTTGCAGGATTTTATACGACTTTTTAAGTTGATATAAAAAATTTTAAGCTGTTTTAAAATTTTGTCGTGTTGAAAGAGAGCCTTTCCATGGCTCCTGTAATGCTGCAAGGGAGTTGGCGTAACACCCAATACCAAAGCTAATTTACGTTGCATCCTAAGTTTTGCCTCTTGGATTTCTGTAGGTTTAAGTCAACGGTGATTATCTCAAAAATAACCCCCTAGCTGACTTCTAACACCATAAGAGTCATTCCAACTACTTCATCCAAAAAAAATATATCATGCTAGCCATTATAACGAAGAAATAACAAAGAGGAAAATGAGATAAGATTTTAACCTTCCTAAATTTAGGACAATTGTAACAGCAACTACCGTAAGAGTTTTTTTTTGATTGTGTAGTTACGCTGATAGCCAATTTTTTAGGAGTATCCAGATGGCTAAGGAAAAGTTTGAAAGAACTAAACCCCATGTCAACGTAGGAACTATTGGGCACATTGACCATGGTAAAACCACGTTGACCTCAGCAATCACCAAAACGCTTGCTGAACAAGGGTTAGCACAAGCAATGGATTTTGATCAGATTGACAAGGCACCAGAAGAAAAGGCTCGTGGAATAACGATCCAGGTATGCCATGTTGAATATGAAACCACCAATAGACATTACGCCCACGTCGACTGCCCAGGACATGCAGATTATATTAAAAACATGATCACTGGTGCTGCCCAGATGGATGGCGCAATTCTCGTAGTATCTGCTCCAGAAGGTCCCATGCCACAAACTCGTGAGCATATTTTGTTAGCAAGACAGGTAAACGTTCCTTACATTGTTGTTGCTTTAAATAAAGCCGACTTGTTGGAAGACGAACCTGATTTACTCGAAATCGTCGAGATGGAACTTAGAGAGCTTTTGACCAAATATGGCTTCCCTGGCAATGATATCCCCATCGTCAAAGTTTCTGGCTTAAAAGCAATGGAAGGCGATGAAAAATGGAGAAAATCTGTTCTCGATTTGATGGCAGCAGTAGATAGATATATTCCTACACCTGTCAGAGCAACAGATAAACCTTTCTTAATGCCAGTAGAAGACGTATTCTCCATCAAAGGACGTGGAACTGTAGGTACTGGTCGTATCGAACGCGGAATCGTCAAGGTCAATGACCCTGTTGAAGTCGTTGGTATCAGAGAAACCAAAAAGAGCGTTTGCACTGGTGTTGAAATGTTCCGCAAGCTTCTTGATGAAGGTATGGCAGGCGATAATGTTGGTGTTCTGCTTCGTGGTGTCGAAAAAGATGAACTGGAAAGAGGACAGGTTTTAGCCAAACCAGGATCTATCCATCCTCATACCCATTTCAAAGCAACTGTTTACGTATTAAGCAAAGATGAAGGTGGAAGACACAAGCCCTTCTTCAATGGATATCGTCCTCAGTTCTATTTCAGAACCACAGACGTTACTGGAACAGTAAAAGTCATTGGTGCTGAAATGGTTATGCCTGGTGACAATGTTC
This sequence comes from Candidatus Brocadiia bacterium, assembly GCA_013359215.1. Taxonomy (GTDB): domain Bacteria; phylum Planctomycetota; class Uabimicrobiia; order Uabimicrobiales; family JABWCH01; genus JABWCH01. The sequence continues at coordinate 27,641 of JABWCH010000013.1, forward strand.
AATTAGAGATTGAGCTGATTACTCCTATCGCAATGGAAAAAGAATTGAGATTTGCTATTCGCGAAGGTGGTAAAACAGTAGGTGCTGGTGTTGTCACTGAAATGTTGGAGTAATCCATGGCAAAAAAAGGTTCTCGTGAGTATCTGACCCTTGAATGTAGTGAATGTAAAAACAGAAACTACCGTACCAGTAAGCAAATGAAACCTAGGACTGCCAAAAAACAGGATCAAGTAGAAAAACTTTCTCTTAAAAAATTCTGTAAAGCCTGTCGCTTGCATACTGTGCATCGCGAAAGAAAAAGATAGCGTAAATAAATCCAAACGCTGTATGCTGGATTATGGTACTTTAAAAATTGATTTTTAAAATGAGGAGACGATTGTTTCTATTATTGCTCTCTAAATATACATTTAGAAAAAACAATTTTTTAGGTTATTTTCAGTATACAGCGTTTGTTGCTTTACCAAAGGACAAAAATAGCTGAAATTATTTCTGACTAATTTTTGAAAGGCAGACTAGGGAATGTTTTTAAGCTCATACAAAACAAAACAAGGCAAAATAGTTCGATGGGGAACGTTCATTCTTTCCGCTTTATTGACTATATTTGCCATGTATCGTGTTTTTTACAGTTTCCCTTATATCAATGTCATTCCAGATGAAAGACCAGATTTCTGGAAATGGGTATACCAAAGCCTGTTAAGCTTCACTATTCCAGGAGTAGATATTTCTATTACGGTGTCGCCAAGATTGATTTTCACTCTGGCTTTAGGCACCGTTTTGTTGTTGGTAATCGCGTATGCATGTTTCCGCAATATCCGCGTTTCTGAGTTCTTGATCGACACAGAAAGCGAAATGCGAAAAGTATCGTGGCCAACATTAAGAGAAGTTGTCGATTCTTCCTTGGTAGTGATTATCGTCATTATTGCATTAGGTATCTATCTTTTCTTTGTAGATATGGGATTAAGCAAATTTTTTAACTGGTTATTTTTTTAAACTCAGGAACATTACACTATGACTCTCCCAGAGCGGGATGAAAATAATATAGAAAAATCTTTATGTAAAGCAGAAGAGGAAACACCAACTGCAACAGAAGAAATTTCTGAACAAATTTCCCTTCAGGAGCCTTCTTCTTCGTCTGTAAAGAGCATTCTTTTGGGAAGTACAGCTTCTCCAGAAAAAAGAGAAGACACTTTGCAATGGTATGTTGTAAGAGTGCAAAGCGGAAAAGAAGATAAAGTCAAAGCTGCTCTGGAAAACAGAGTAATCGCTTTGGGAATACAAGACAAGATCCAACAGATCGTAGTTCCAACAGAGTTGATTTCTGAAATCAGAAAAGGCTCTAAGCGAGTTGTAGAAAGAAAACTTTATCCTGGTTATGTAATGGTTTATATGATAAAGAATCAAGATACCCATTACATGCTGAAATCTACTCCAGGAATAGGGGAATTTGCTGGAATGATGTCAGAAAAAGAAGTAGAGCAAATGCTTGCTTCTTGTGGACAAACAAAAGATAATAAACCTAAGCCCAAAGTATCCTTTTGTAAAGGTCAGAGCATCAAAATCAAAGAAGGTGCTTTTGAGAATTATAAGGGTATAGTAGACGAAATTAACGAGCAAAAGGGAATTGTAAAAGTAAGAATCAAAATCTTTGGAAGATTTACCCAGATTGAGCTGGGATACTGGCAGGTAGAAAGTGTAGAAGATGAAGGGGAAGGCTAGCAATTTTTAATTGCTTGTTTGAGCAGATAGATTTTATTATTAAAATTTTTAAAACGCGCTTTACAAAAATACCCCTGATTGCTAGATAAAGCAGTAATCCAACAAATAAATCTGGTTTTTCAAAAGCTACATAAATAAAATGTATAAAAATTTTCCAAAATTATAGCTAGCAATTAGGGCAAACAAGGATCGAAGTATTAAATTTTTTAATATGTAGATTCATTTTAAAAGCCTGACCTGTTATTTTTTTTAGAGGAATTTATGGCTAAATCAGTTGTTGCAAAAGTGAAACTATTAGTGGTTGGTGGCCAGGCATCTGCTGCTCCGCCTGTAGGTCCAGCACTAGGTCAACATCAAGTAAATATTGGTGACTTTATCCGCCGATTCAATGAAGCAACGAAAGATCTCAAAGGAACAGACGTAGGCGTTATTTTAACAATTTATAACGACAAATCCTATGATATGATCGTGAAAGGTCCTCCAGTTTCTGTACTCTTGAAACAAGCTGCTGGAGTTGCTAAAGGGTCTGGCGTTCCGAATCGCGAAAAAGTAGGTAAAGTAACCAAAGCTCAGGTTCGTGAAATTGTTCAGAAAAAAAAGAATTTTTTGAATGCACGAGATGAAGAACACGCTATGAGGATAGTAGAAGGCACTGCAAGAAACATGGGCATTAATATTGTTTCTTAGTTGAGCTTGAAAATTCTTTTACATAGAAGTTCTTGAAAAATTTTTGAGTTTATCAGAAAAGTTTAAGAGGTAAAACATGAGTGACACTACAGAAAAGATTGAGCAGAAGTCACACAAAAGAAGACGACCTGGTCCTCCGAATCGCAGACAGCCTTCAAAACGTCATATAGAAAATAAAAGCAAAGTAGATAAAATAAAAAAATATTCTCTGGAAGAAGCAGTAAATCTTTTAAAATCCACAAAAAATGCCAAAATGGATGAAACGGTAGATATCGTAATGAAACTCGGTATTGACCCAAGAAAATCCGAACAAATGGTAAGAGGCTCTGTTTCTTTGCCTAAGGGAATTGGCAAACAATTGAAAGTTATCGCTTTTGTAGAGGGTGATCTTGCAGAAGAAGCCAAAAAAGCAGGAGCAGATTTGGTTGGAGCAGGCGATCTAGTTGACAAAATTCTAAATGAAAACTGGATGGACTTTGATGTTGCTATTGCTCACCCTGGCATGATGAGATTTGTAGGTAAATTAGGTAAGGTATTAGGTCCTAAGGGAAAGATGCCTTCTCCTAAATCTGGCACAGTTACACCTGATGTAGTAAAAGCAGTTACAGAATTTAAAGCAGGTAAAGTAGAGTATAGAGCTGACAGCTTTGGAAATGTTCATGCCCCAGTTGGCAAAAAAAGTTTTCCACCAGAAAATTTGATTGCTAATATTGACACCTTCATCGAACATATCAAACAAGTGAAACCCCCAACAGCAAAAGGTACCTATATTCAAAAAGTGGTCATCTCTTCAACTATGGGACCTGGTGTTCCCATTGAATTGAAACGTTAGGCGAGAAGGAGATCAAAATGTCAAAACTACTCAGGAAGTTGATGGCCAAGGAACTAAGCAAAACTCTAAAAAACATAGATTGTTTTATACTTTTTGGTTATGACCGTGTTAATGCAGAACAAGCCCATCAATTTAGAGTTAAACTGAGAGAAAATAAAGTTTCTGTCAAAATTTTAAGAAATAAATTGTCCCGTATTGCAATCGAACAAACATACAATAAAAATTTGAAAAACTTGCTTAAGGGACCAGTTGGTATAGTTTATGGCGGAGAATCTCCAGTAGACCTTGCTAAAATCATGACAGAATGGGCCAAAAAAAATAAAACTACCCCCATCAAAGGTGGCTTTCTTTCTGGCCAGGTTCTTAGTGTAAAAGATATTGATGAACTTTCTAAAGTTCCTCCCAGAGAAGTTGTACTTTCTCAACTGGCAGGAGCATTCGTTGGTTCTATCCAGCAAGTTGCTACTATTTTCAGTGCTGCTATCCAGGATGCAAGCAATGCATTTGGGAGTCTGGCAGAAAAGCTGGAAAAACAAGAAAAACCTTCATAAGAAGGTTCTGGTTGTAAGTCAACCAGAGATTAAAAAAAAATACAACCACGTAATTCATGAATTTATGTATAATTTTTTAATGGGTAAAATACCCTATAGGCTAAATTTTTTGAGATGGGAGAGCATATGAGCGACAATGTAAAGCTCTTGGAAGAAGTAAAAAAATTATCTGTTACAGAAAAAAATACTCTTTTACTTGAAGTATTCAAAAGCTACAATCTTCTTGAGATCAAACAGTTCAAAGATTTGTTCTGCGAAACTTTCGGTGTATCTGCTGCTGCACCCATGATGGCTGGTCCCATGGTTGTTGCTGCTGCTAGCGAATCCAAAGAAGCAGCCGAACCAACAGAATTCAACGTAGTCATTACAGCAGTCGGCGATAAAAAAATCCAACTGATTAAAGTCGTAAGAGAAATCACTGGTCTTGGTCTGAAAGAAGCCAAAGATTTAGTAGATGCAGCACCTAAGCCAGTAAAAGAAAAAGTTGGAAAAGAAGATGCTGACAAGATTAAAAAACAATTAGAAGAGGCTGGCGCAACAATCGAGATCAAAGGTCTCTAATTGCTTTATTTCAAAAAAAACCTCGGCCTGTCCAAGTTTTGTAAATTTTTTTTCTAAAACAGAGAGAAATTTGAACTGGATGCTATGGCCGTGGTTCTTTTTTTGGATAGAGAGTATTTACCCAGATATGATATTTCAAAAATGCTGTTAAGATTTATTTTCCAATCTATTGTAGAAAAGGAAAAAAAACACATAGAAAATGCTTAATATCATGAAAAAAATTGAAATTAGTCTGGGTTTCAGCAATCCGCACCTAGGGTGCAAAAAAAATAAGCCAGGAAATGTAAATCACTTCACCAGGGCTTTGCCCAGGCTGGTATATATACGCCTTTCAGGCTAAAGATTACATTCTTGGCTAATTTTCTACAACCTCAAAAAAATTTGATTACTGATTTCTAACAGATTATGATAAGCAGCATTAAGCTGCTTTTCTGCATTTTAAACTTTCCTTCCTGAAACTAGTAACTAGTAACCCGTTGTTTCAAAAACAATATTACAGGCTTTTTTTCCAGCAAGGATGCAGGATGAGATTCTTTCCAAATCGTAGAAATTTTGGAAAACATCGTGAAATCATAGAAGTTCCTAATTTAGTAGAGCTTCAATTAAAGGCTTATGAAGATTTTTTACAAAGCAACATTCCTTCTATTATCCGACAAAATAAAGGCTTGGAAGCCATCATTCGCGAAATTTTTCCCATTGAAAGCTATAATAAAAAATTCATCTTGGAATATTTAGGTTATGAATTGGGAAAGCCTAGATATAGTCCAGACGAATGTCGCAAACTGAAGCTTAGCTATGGAGCTCCTTTAAAAATTAGAGTGCGTTTAGTCAATACAATCACAAAAGATTACCAGGAAGAAGATGTCTATCTGGGCGAAGTTCCTATGATAATCGGCGGAGGGGAATTTATTATCAATGGAGCAGAAAGGGTTATTGTAAGCCAATTGCACCGTTCTCCTGGCGTAGATTTTGCAGACGATGGAAATGTAGGCGAAAAACACCTACATACCTGTTGGATTATACCTGAACGTGGAAGTTGGATAGATATCAATGTAACAAAAAAAGAAACCCTCGTTATTCAAATTGATAAAAGCGGAAAGCTTCCTATCACGATTTTTATCCGTGCTCTCGATGAATCCTATTCAACAGACGAATCTATATTGGCTTTATTTTATGAGAGGGAAAAGGTACTTCTGAAGGGTGCAAACCCTGCTAAAAAACTAGTAGGCCAGACACTAGCAGCACCAGTTCAGTTGGGCAATCTGAAAGATAAAGAAAAAGATTTAAAAGATAAAGAAAAAGAGGGTATTTCATTACTTCCAGCAGGAACATTGCTTTCGGAAGCAGCAGTAGAAGCAATTTTAAACCAAGATCTGAAATCTGTTACAATTTTAAAACCCAAATTGCAGAAAAAAAATCCCCAAGATCCTGGAAAAGCAAAAGAAGAGAGGATCGACCCTCTTATAGTTAATACATTACAAGAAGATCCTACAAGCGATATAAACAGAGAAGAATCAGAGCAGGATGGACATAAAGCTGCTTTAGTTAAAATTTTTGCTAAATTGCGTCCTGGAAATCCATTCAATATTGAAAAAGCTAGGTCGCTTTTCAATGATAAGTTTAAAGATATAACAAGATACCGACTAGGCAGAGTCGGCCGCTTCCGTTTGAACCGCAAGTTTAAACAAACTATAAATCCCGATCAGATGGTACTTACGCCTGAAGACGTTATCAATTCTGTACGCTATATCATGGATCTTAGACAGGATGTTGGCGAAGTAGATGATATTGATCATTTGGGCAATCGCAGAATTCGTACCATAACAGAATTGGCAGGAGATGAATTCAGGAAAGGATTCTTAAAGCTCAAGAGAACTATCCAGGATAGAATGGGCGGAGAATCCGATGAACCTTTAAGTGCAAAAAGCCTGATCAATGCTAAAACAATTTCTTCTGCTATCGATTACTTTTTTGGCAGAGGCGAACTTTCCCAGGTTGTAGACCAGACTAACCCTCTGGCACAGTTGACCCACGAAAGAAGACTGTCTGCTCTTGGGCCTGGCGGTTTGAACCGTAAAAGAGCTGGTTTTGATGTTCGCGATGTCCATATATCTCACTATGGTAGAATTTGCCCTATTGAAACACCTGAAGGAACGAACATTGGTTTGATCTCCAGCCTTTCCATCTATTCAACTATCGATGAGTATGGCTTTTTAGTAAGCCCTTACCGCGTGATTAAAGACGGTAAGGTAACAGACGAAGTCAAATACTTACGAGCAGATGAGGAGCAAAACCAGGTTTTAGCACCTGCCGACAGCCATACCCGCGAAGATGGAACTTTCGTGGATGAGAAAGTTATGATTAGGGTTAACGGCGATTACAAATATGTAGATCCCCAAGAAGTTAACTATTGTGATATTTCTCCTAAGCAGATGTTAGGCGTATCCGCTTCCTTGATACCCTTCTTGGAACATGACGATGCTAACCGCGCTTTGATGGGATCTAACATGCAGCGACAGGCAGTACCTCTTGTGCTTACCGAGCCACCTTTGGTTGGTACAGGCATGGAAGATGTTGTCGCACAAAATTCCAGTATGGTTGTATGTTCTCCTGTAGATGGAAAAATTCTTTTTTCTGATGCCAAAAAAATTACCATACAGCCTAAAGATGATCCAGCTACTATTGACCTTTCTTTAAGAAAATTTGTAGGTTTGAACGAGCGTACCTGCTTAAACCAAAAGCCCATTGTTAAAGAAAATGATATAGTAAAAAAAGGCCAGGTTATTGCTGATGGCGCATGCACATGCCAGGGCGAGCTTGCCTTAGGAAAAAATGTTCTGGTTGCCTTTATGCCTTGGGATGGCTATAATTTCGAAGATGCCATCATTGTTTCGGAAAAATTGGTTAAAAACGACCACTATACATCCATTCATATCGACGAATTTGAATCCGAAATACGGGAAACAAAGCTCGGAAGAGAAGAATTTACAAAAGATATACCCAATGTGACTGACCGCGCTCTCTACAATTTAGATGAAAACGGAATTGTCCAGGTAGGTACAATCGTAAAATCAGGAGATATCCTTGTTGGTAAAGTTGCTCCCAAAAGTAAGTCTGAGCTGACACCAGAAGAAAAGCTTTTGCATGCTATTTTTGGGCGAGCTGGCGAAGATGTCAAGAATGATAGTTTGGAAGTTCCTTCTGGTGTCGAGGGAATTGTGATCGCAACGCAAAAATTTTCCCGAAAGACCAAATTCACGGAAGAAGAAAACCAAAAAATCAAAGATGACATCAAAAATTTGGAAAAAAAATTCTGGACTACAAGCCGAGATATGGTTCGCAAAATGTATTTTGAAATCAAAGAAATTTTAGGCGAACCTCCCAGAGAAAAGAAAACAAACAACTATATCAAATGGTTAGACGATGAACCCACTTCCCGAGAGCTAAAATCTTTACGAGATCGTTTAAATATCTATAATCTGGAAATAGATGATGAGTATAAAGAAAAAGTAGCTAGAGTCATAAAAAAGTATACAGAAATCATTGGAGAAGAAGAAGACCAAAAAAATAAAGTTATAACCAAACTTCAATCTGGTGATGAATTGCCTGCTGGTGTTCTGGAACTAGTCAAGGTATATATTGCGACAAAGCGAATTCTATCTGTTGGTGACAAGATGGCTGGCCGCCATGGAAACAAAGGGGTAATTGCGAAAATTTTACCTGAAGAAGACATGCCTCATCTGGAAGACGGAACTCCAGTGGAAATCATTTTAAATCCTTTAGGCGTTCCTTCTCGTATGAATGTCGGCCAAATTTTAGAAACTCATTTAGGCTGGGCAGCTAAAAAACTAGATTTCCAAGCCATTACGCCTGTTTTCGATGGATGTAGTGAAGAAGAAATCGAAAAATGCCTTGTCGAAGCTAAGTTGCCCAAAGATGGCACAATAAAACTTTATGATGGTCGTACAGGTGATCCATTTGAACAAAATGTAACCATTGGTTATATTTACATGATGAAACTCCACCACCTGGTAGACGATAAAGTTCATGCCAGAGCAACAGGGCCTTACTCCTTAATTACGCAGCAGCCCCTTGGTGGTAAAGCACGCTTTGGAGGGCAGCGTTTTGGAGAAATGGAAGTCTGGGCTTTGGAAGCTTATGGTGTTGCCAACATCTTGCAAGAGCTTCTCACTGTCAAATCCGATGACGTTGAAGGCCGTACCAAAATTTATGAATCCATGGTAAAAGGAAAAAATACCTTAGAACCAGGAACACCCGTTTCTTTTGAAGTGCTTACTTATGAAATTAAAGGTCTGGCATTGGATATGCAGCTTCATAAGAAAAACAAAAAAGAAATGCCTTCTTCGTAGTTTCCAAAAAATTTGTGGTGAAATAGAGATTGTTATAAGCTGAGATTAATTCTCAGCTTATAACCTTAAAAGAAATTGTTGTCGCCAGAGGAACATAACCTCTGGCAATAGGAAATATCTTCCTTTTCAAGGAGCTCCACCGCATGGTAGAAGCTTTTTATGATCGAATTAACGATTATGCTGCTGTAACCATTAAACTTGCTTCGCCTAAAGATATCCGAAATTGGTCTTATGGTGAAGTCAAAAAGCCAGAAACGATCAACTATAGAACCTATCGTCCTGAAAAAGATGGTCTTTTCTGCGAACGTATTTTTGGGCCAGAGAGAGATTGGGAATGCTATTGTGGCAAATATAAGGGAATGAAGCATAAAGGCATCGTTTGTGATCGTTGTGGAGTCAAAGTCATTCATTCTCGCGTAAGACGCAAAAGAATGGGCCATATCAATCTCGCTTCTCCTGTTGCCCATATTTGGTTTTTTAAGGCTATGCCAAGTCGTCTGAGTACAATACTTGGAATGAAAGTTGCTTCTCTGGAAAAAGTTATTTATTTCCAAGAGTATGTAGTCATTGATCCTGGCAAAACTTCTCTCAAAAAATATGAACTGCTCTCTGAAGACAAGTATAGAGAGCTACAATTTCAGCATGGCGAAAAATCCTTTAGAGCTGGCATGGGAGCAGAAGCCATTAAAGAATTGTTGCAAAGCATGAATATTCCTGAGCTTTTGAGAGAATTGAATACACAGTATGAAAAAACAGGCTCAAAACAAAAGCAAAAAGAGATTATAAAAAGACTCAAGCTATTAAAAATGATCAGAGAATCAGGAAACCTTGCTGAATGGATGATCCTGGACGTAATTCCTGTCATTCCTCCTGATCTAAGACCTCTTATATTATTGGATTCTGGAAACTTTGCAACAAGCGATTTAAACGACCTTTATCGCAGGCTGATCAACAGAAACAACCGTCTCAAAAAACTGCTGGATATGAATGCCCCTGAGGTAATCATAAAAAATGAAAAAAGAATGCTCCAGCAATCTGTGGATGCCCTTTTCGATAATTCACGTTGCAGAAGACCTGTTTTAGGCACAGGAAATCGCCCGCTTAAGAGCCTTACTGATATGATCAAAGGTAAGCAAGGACGATTCAGGGAAAATCTTTTGGGTAAACGTGTTGATTATTCTGCACGTTCTGTTATCGTTGTAGGCCCAGAACTCAAATTGCATCAATGCGGATTGCCTAAAAAAATAGCTTTGGAATTGTTCCAGCCTTTTATTATCCGAAAGCTCAAAGATTTAGGATATGCTGATACAATCAAAAGCGCAAGAAAAATGCTGGAAAGAAAAGACGACAGAGTATGGGATATTCTGGAAGAAGTAATCCATGAGCATCCTGTCCTGCTGAACCGCGCTCCTACACTTCATAGAATGGGTATACAAGCATTTGAGCCTATTCTGGTCGAAGGAAACGCGATCAAGATCCATCCGCTTGTTTGCACAGGCTTTAACGCTGACTTTGATGGCGATCAAATGGCAGTCCATCTTCCTTTGTCTATAGAAGCTCAGGTCGAAGCATCTACTTTGATGCTTTCGATCAACAATATTTTTTCTCCTGCAAATGGGCAGCCCATCATCGCCCCTAACCAGGATATTGTGCTTGGATGCTATTATCTCAATAAACTCAAAGAAGGCGAGCCTGGAGAGGATATGGTTTTCTGCTCTTATGATGAAGTATTCCATGCTCACTCTCATCATAAAGTTACCTACCATTCCCGAATATGGTACAATCTTGGCAATGTTGCCAATGTCAGTCCAAAGCCAACAGAGGAGAATGTAAAAGGCAAATTTATCCGCACAACCGTGGGGCGTGTCATTTTTAATGGCATTTTGCATCCCAGCCTGCCTTTCTACAATCTGGATTTGGATAAAAAGAATATCAACAAAATCATTGCAGAGTGCTATAACACTGTAGGACGAGCAGCCACACTGAAATTGCTGGATGATTTAAAGCGTCTTGGCTTTTATAGTGCAACCATAGCTGGTATTTCCTTTTCTAAAAATGACCTAATCGTTCCTAATCAAAAAGAAGAAATCATCGCAAAAGCACAAGAAGAAGCCAACAAACACGAGAAGGCATTCAAGGAAGGCGAAATCACCGACCAGGAACGCAAAAACAACATCATCGACTGCTGGACTTATGCAAGAGATAGAGTCGGTAAAGCCATGATGGAAACCCTAAAGAATGCACGCGGAAGCGATGGAAGATCGTTCAACCCTGTTTATCTCATGGCCGATAGTGGTGCTAGAGGTAGCCAGGAACAGATCCGCCAGCTTGCAGGTATGCGCGGTCTGATGGCAAAGCCTAATGGCGAAATCATCGAAACGCCTATCATTGCAAACTTCCGTGAAGGACTGAAAGTATTAGAGTATTTTAGCTCTACACACGGCGCACGCAAAGGTCTTGCTGATACTGCATTGAAAACAGCCGATGCTGGCTATTTAACCAGAAAGCTTGCCGATGTCGCTCAGAATGTTGTTATCAATGAAGTTGATTGTGGCACAATTTCTGGAATTTCCAAAGGTGCTATCAAACAAGGCGATGAAGTCAAAGTTTCCTTGAGCGATAACATTTATGGACGTGTTGCCCGCGATCCTATCATCGATAAACAAACAGGCGAAATCATCGTCAATGAAAATGAAGTGATTACGCGCGAAATCGCCAGAAGAATTGAAGCCTTAGGATACGAAAAAATTCGCGTCCGCAGTCCTTTGACATGCCAGACTCCTTTAGGAATTTGCAGCAAATGCTATGGTATGGATCTCTCCACAGGAAGACTGGTAGAAGAAGGCATGGCAGTCGGCATTATCGCTGCCCAGTCTATTGGTGAGCCTGGTACACAGCTTACCATGAGAACGTTCCATATTGGTGGTATTGCCATGAAAAAAAGAGAAGAGCCTTTGATTAAGCTGCCCTACAAGGGAAGCCGATCTTATATCAAATTCCACAATATGAACATTGTAAAAAACAAAGAAAGCAAATCTGTTGTTATTGGTCGTAATGGCTTTATCACTCTAAGAAATGAAGAAATCGTCGAACTTCCCAAAGATACTCAGATTAAGGTAGTTATTGGTCAACAAGTAGTACCAGGAACTACTTCCGAAATCTTGGCAGCTAAAGGTAAAAAAGAAACCAAAGCCAAGATGTCTGGTACCATCAAGGAAATCGAAGGCGAACTAGATAGCAAAAGAATTGCCACTTCCAAATGCAAAATCACCATAGTGAACGAAGAAAATATCAATATTCCCATGGGGGCTATACTCAACAAGATTGAATCCACGGGCAAAGTGATCGAAGATGGCAGCATATTAGAAAATTTGAGCGGGGAAATTATCATTGCAACAAGAGATCCTCACACTACCCCTATTTTTTCTGAATATGAAGGCTATGTCCGCTACGATGAAATTATTCCTAATGTCACTATGCGCCAGGAATCCAAAGGCAAAATCATCATGGAACACAAAGGCGAAAAGCATCCTGCCATTGTCATCCAGGGAACAAAAGGCGAAATTCTAAGACATTATCCTTTGCCAGAAAGATCTCACATTGAAGTAGAAGATGGCACTCACGTTAGCCCAGGTACGCTGTTAGCCAAGATACCTATGGCAATCAGTGGAACGCAAGATATTACTGGTGGTTTACCTAGAGTTACAGAAATCTTGGAAGCCCGTAGGCCCAAGAATCCATCTGTGATTAGCGAAATCGATGGTATTGTAACACTTGGCGACAAACGTAGAGGGAAACGCACTGTGGTTGTAGAAAATGCAGAAACTAAAACCAAAAAAGAACACCTCGTGCTTTATGGTAAAGACCTGAGAGTTGCCACGGGCGACCGAGTAAAAGCAGGAGACGCTCTCATCGATGGGCCAAAAGTTCCTCATGATATTTTACGTTGCTGCGGCCCGCAAGCTCTGCAAAACTATCTCATGGAAGAAATCCAAAGCGTTTACCGTTCTCAAAATGTTAAGATCGATGATAAGCATATAGAAATTATCATCAGCCAGATGATGCGCAAAGTCAAGGTTGACAAACCTGGCGATACCGAATTCTTGCCTGGAAGCGTTGTGGATAAGTTCTACTTTAACCACATCAACGAAAAAGTGCGCTCTGAAGGCAAAAAGCCAGCAAGCTATAAACCCTTGCTGCTCGGAATCACCAAAGCATCTTTGCAATCAGATTCTTTTATCAGCGCTGCTTCCTTCCAGGAAACAACAAAAGTTCTGACCGAAGCTGCTTTAGCTGGCAAAAAAGACAACCTCCTTGGTCTTAAAGAGAATGTCATTCTAGGCCACATGGTACCAGCAGGCACTGGCTTTAGAAAACATTCCAAAACAAAGCTAATTATGAAGGACATAGAGATACCTGACAAGGCTACTACAGAAAAGAAAGCCGAAGAAGAACCAGCAGAAGATCCCTCTGCCTTCCAAAAAGCAAAACCTGAAAAAGCAAAAGACAGCTTCAGCGACAACTTCCATCCCTAAAGCCAGATGGGTTGACTGAATATAGAAAAGCATAGCCGAGTGTTGTAATTTTTTTAATTACAGCACTCGGCTATTTTTTTTAGGAATCTTTCACAAATTCTATGATAAAAACTAAGATGTTTGCCGAAAAAGCAAAGATTCTTAGAGCCTATCCGAAAAATAATTTTAGGCGAAAATTTTGAGGCACTCGGAGAGCGAGGAGAAAG
>JABWCH010000268.1 GCA_013359215.1 Candidatus Brocadiia bacterium
TGATTCCTGAAAGAAGGCTTACACGGAGCGACTGCTTCAGTTTGACCTTCTTAGGTTGACAGCGTTATTGGTTGGTATGTTAACCCCATACAATATAAAGAATTATATGAAAAGTTAACACGCATGACGATTACGATTAAGATTAAGATAAAAAAATTATAATTTTCTATACTGTTAAATATGAAAAAAAAATACCATCTATTGCATGTTTTTTCCACGTTTAAAACAGGCGGGCCGCAAGTTAGAAGCTGTGATATTATCCAAGATCTAGGCGAAGAATATCGCCATACGATCATTGCTATGGATGGCAACTATGAAGCCAAAGCAAGGATACCAGAAAATATCATGGTGGATTATGTAGAGCTTTCTCTACCTAAAAGCAATGCTAATACCTTTTCGATTATCTTTTACTTGCGTGACCTTCTCAAAAAACTTAAGCCTGATTTATTGCTTACTTCAAATTGGGGTACAATAGAATGGGCTATGGCAAATTCCTTACGACGAATATGCCCGCAGATTCATTGGGAAGATGGGTTTGGCCCAGAAGAAATCATCAGGCAGAAAAAACGAAGAATCTGGACAAGGCGAATTTTCTTGCCTCGATGTTCTTTTGTAGTAGTCCCTTCTCGATTGCTAGAGAACATTGCCTTGAATATATGGAAGCTTCCTGCCAACAGATTGCTTTATATTCCTAATGGCATAGAGCAAAGCAAATTCTTCCTTTCCGATTTTTCTTGCAAACAACACCAAATTGTAGGAATTGTGACTGCCTTAAGAAAGATCAAAAATATACCCCGCCTGGTGGAAGCTTTTTCCGACTTGCCATGCAAAGAATCCAGACTTTGGATTGTTGGCGATGGAGAGGAGCGGCAAAATTTAGAAAGGCTAGTCCAGGAAAAAAACATTTCTTCCAGGGTACAATTCTGGGGACACCAAGATGATCCTTCCCAGATCATTCGCCAGATGAATGTTTTTGCCCTTTCTTCTGATAGCGAGCAAATGCCTATATCTGTTTTAGAAGCCATGGCATCGGGATGTGCTATTGTCAGCACAGATGTAGGGGATGTAAAAGTCATGGTATGCGAAGAAAATCAAGATTTTATAGTCCCTAAAGAAGATAAAAATCTCTATTGCCAAAAGCTACAAAGACTTTTGGAAGACAAAGAGCTTTGTAGCTTTTTAGGGAAGAAAAACCAGGAAAAGTGCGCCAGAGAATATAACAAAAAGCAAATGTTGGAAATATATAAAAGTTTATACCATAAAGCTATAGAAGATGATAGATAATAAAGAATTTATTTTTTCCCAGGGAAAACAAAATTCTTGGGAACAAAGCGAGAAAAAATTTCAAAATATTGTTAACGCATGCCCCATGGGCATGCACCTATATGAACTCCAAGAGGACGGAAATTTAATCTTTACAGGCTCAAACCCTGCTGCTGACAAAATACTGGGATTGGATCATTCTATTTTTGTAGGAAAAACAATAGAAAATGCGTTTCCTCTGCTGTCCTCGACAAACATTCCTTTTAAATGCAAAGAAGTAGCTGCCCAAGGTGTTATGTACAAAACAGAGCTAGACTACAATGATGAAAAAGTCAAGGGCATTTTTGAGATTCTTGCCTTTCAGGTTGAGCCAGGAAAAATGGCTACATTTTTTCAAGACATCACGGAACGAAAGCGTATGGAATTCGCTCTCAAAGAAAGCGAAGAGAAGCTTCGTTTCCTTAGCGAGAATCTGGCAGAAGGTATGGTATACCAGATCGATAGTGGTATTGATGGAAAAGCTCGCAATTTTACCTACCTTAGCCATGCTGTAGAACGGCTTCATGGTGTTACAGTAGAAGAAGTTTTGGAAAATCCCTTCAGACTTTACGAACAGGTAGTGCCAGAAGATGTAGAAAGGGTGCAAAAAGGAGAGGATGCTGCATTTAAAAATAAAACAACCTTTGAAATTGATATTATGGTAAAGCTTCCCTGTGGGGAGACGAGATGGAGAAGGTTTATTTCTACGCCAAGAGTGAAACCCAACGGTAGCACTATCTGGGACGGGATTGAGCTTGACATTACCAAGGCCAAAAAAGCGGAAATGATGCTTGCTGAAGAAAAGGAGAGGTTAAAGGTAACTTTAAAAAGCATTGGAGATGGTGTTATCTCTACAGACATCAACGGTTGTGTTACCATGATGAATTCTGTTGCAGAAAAGCTTACTGGCTGGACAATAGAGGAAGCCCAGGGAAAGCCTCTTTCGTTTATCTTTTTTATCATCAGCGAAATCACAGGAGAGCCTTTACAAAACCCTGTAGAAAAAGTTCTGGCAAGTAAAAAAATCATAGAAATGGAAAACAATACAATTTTGCTTTCCAAGGATGGTTCGCCTCATATTATTGCGGACAGTGCTGCCCCTATTTTAGACACTAAGGGAAATATCCTTGGTGTTGTTTTGGTTTTTCGAGATATTACAGAAAAACAAAAATTACTTAAAGAAGCGCAAAAAATACAAAAATTAGAATATTTAGGAATCATAGCTGGTGGAATCGCCCATGATTTCAACAATCTTTTAGGAGGAATTTTTGGCTGTGTTGATCTTGCCTTGGGAATAACAGAAGAAAGCAAATCTGCTGAATATCTTATGGCTGCTATGCAAAGCATCCAAAGGGCAAGGCATCTTACACAACAGCTTCTCACCTTTTCTAAAGGAGGCTCTCCTGTCTGCCAGATAGCTCCTCTTTTCCCCTTTATCAAGGATACAGTCCATTTCGTACTAAGCGGATCTTCTATTCTTACCCAGTTTACAGCAGAAGAAAATCTTTTATTCTGTAACTATGATAAAAACCAGTTGGCCCAGGTTTTGGAAAATATTGTCTTGAATGCAAGACAGGCTATGCCAGAAGGCGGTACTATTCATATTTCTGCACAAAATATTATCTTGCAGGAAAAAGAGCATGAACCTCTGCCCCAGGGGCGATATGTCAAAATATCTATTTCTGACACAGGGAAAGGAATAGCATCCGATATTCTTCCTAAAATTTTTGACCCCTTTTTTACCACAAAATCCTATGGCAATGGTTTGGGCCTTTCTATATGCTACTCTATTATCAACCGCCATAGTGGCAAAATCGAAGTAGAATCTGCTCTCGAAAAAGGAACTACGTTTCATATTTTTTTACCAGCATATAACCCTGTTCCTGTGAGTGCTAAACCTTCTACAGAAAAATTGAAAAAATACAAAGGTTCTGGAAAGATTCTCCTGATGGATGATGATGCCATGATACGAAAGTCTTTGGGAGGAATGCTCCTTCGATTAGGGTATGAGCCTGTATGCGTGGAAAATGGATGGGAAACCATGCAATCTTTCCATAAAGCAGCCGCAGAAGGGAATAATTTTAAAGCTATTATCTTGGACTTGACCGTGCCTGGAGGTATGGGCGGAAAGGAAATTGCCACAGAAATCCGCAAAACAGACAAGGAGATCGCAATTTTTGCTTCCAGCGGCTATGCCCAAGATCCCGTCATTGCCAATCCAAAGGACTATGGTTTTACTGCCAGTATATGCAAACCCTTTAAAACTTCAGAACTGGCAGATATGCTAGGAAAAAATATACAGCCTGACTCCAGCCAAAAAAAGGAATTTTAGAATAACCATACCATCAAATCGCTATTTTCTTGGCTATATAAAGGTTATGACAAAAGATATTTCTAACTGCTTGACAAACAAATATTTTATAACTATAATCTTAATTCAACAATGTCGCATTTTGCCTAATCAAAGAAAAATGAAAAACCAAATAAATATAGATAGGAGATAGCAGATGATAACCTATAAAGATTTTTTGACGATTTTTTTCATATTTTTATCTTTTTCTTTTTGTTCTTATGCACAAACAACCTATTCTTTTGAGCAAATAGAACAAGACCAGCAAAAGATTGTCCAGGACATGAAGGATCTTTTGGAAAAAATGGATAGAGTCCAATTGCGCCTGGAAGAGCAAGGAAAAAAGGAAGAAGCGCAGAGGCTACGCCTTGCTATAGAAAAAATCAGAAAGAATTTTTCTGCTGAAAAAGGTCTTGACAGTGCATTAAAGGCCGATATGGAAGAACTCTTGATGCATTTAAAAGAAAAAGACAAAGAAATCCGAAAGGCTTATGATAAATCTTTGCTTGTGGAAAAGAAAATGGAAATACTCCGAGATTTTCTTTTAAACCGAAGAAGCCAGACAGATTGGGAAAAGAAAATGGAGGAGCTGAATAAAGCCGAACAGGATTCTAATGTCATTGTCCAAAAGCAAGAAAAGCTCAAACAAGAAACAGAAGAAATGGAAAAAGAGCAACAAAAGGCTTTGAGTAAGGATCTACAAGAAATACAAAAAGATGCACAAGATATTCTCAAAGAGCATAAAGATCTTGAAAATGATACACAAAAGCTTGCCCAGAATGCAGAAAATCCTGTGCAAAAATTCCATGAAGAGGTAAAGAAGCTTCTAAAAGACCAGCAAGAAAATTTTCAAGAAACCTCAGACATTCAGGATTCTTCCCATATTGAAAATAAAAAAGCGCGGGTTGATAGCCTTGTATCCAACCAAAAAAAGATCCAAGAAAAGCTAGACAGCTATGAACAAAAAGATAAATTAGCTAAAGATTTGCAAGATTTACTCAAGTCAAAAGACCAGTGGACAAAGCACGACCCTCAAAAATCTCCAGAACAAGAAGCTTCATCTCTTAAGGCATGGGCAGAAAAAATAGACAAGCTTTTAGAAGAACAGAAAGCAACAGAAAAAGCGACCCAGGAAGCAAAAGCACTATCGGAGATGAAAAAAAATTTAGAAGAATTTTTGAATCGGCAGGAAAAAGCCCAGAAGGTTCTTTTGTCTGAAAAAGAGCAGGGGAATACATCCCCTGAATATATGAGCCGTCTTTCCAGGGCACAAGCAAGGCTAGGGCAGGATATGAAAAAATTTGCCAAAAATTTTCAGGATGCCTTGCAAAATCAGAAAGACATAGCAGATTCCCAAGCCAAACAGCAAGCAGAGGATATGGCTAAGTCTCTGGATAAAATAGCAGACAGAATGCTGGACTCAGCGCAAAGTCTAAAGCAAGAAGATTTAGAAAAAGCACAATCACAAAATAAAGAAGCAATAGAAAATTTGCAAAACGCCATCCAGGAGACTGGAAAGACAAAAGAATGGGAAAAATGGGGAGAAAAAAAGACAAAAGAGCTTTCAGAAAAGCAAAAAAAACATCTGGAAACAGCCAGGAATCTGGGAAAAAACATGGAAGATGAAGGAAAAGAAGGCAAGGAGAAGGCATTAGAAGGAAGTGCTAAATGGACAAAAATCGCTTCTGAAGAAATGGAAAAAGCAAGCCAAAACCTCGCTGACCAAAAGGCAAACAAAGCTTCTGAAAACCAGCAAAGGGCTATGGAATTTCTCCAGGCAGCCAAAGATATTTTATCCCAGGAGATGGCAAGCGGCAAAAATAAAAAGCGTCAAGATGATCCACAGGCTTCTGCTGCCAACAAGATGCAGGAGCTTTCACAGTCCAAAGCCTTGCCTAAAGAAATAGCAGAAGCCCTGAAACAGTCTTCGGAAGCCCTAAAAAAAGAGCCAAAAGAAAACAATCCAGAAGTCCAAAAAAACATCGCAGAGAACCTCCAGAAAGCCTTAGAATACCTTCAAGAAGAAAATCAGAAAGAAAGCCTGGATCGTATCCAGGAAAGCCAGGAAAAAGTAAGGCAAGAAGGCTTAAAATTTTTGCAGGATTCAGAAAAAAATACGCGGCGTGAACAGAAAATGGCTAAGAGCATAGAAAATGCTTTAGAAAATATGCAAAAAGCATCCCAGGAAATGGGAAAAAAGGATTTATCTGCCTCTAAGCAAAACAGCAGCAGAGCACTAGAAGATTTAAAAGAGGCCCAGAACGCACTCAAAGAATGGCAGGAAAACCAAAATTCCCAAAAAGGCTTTTCTCGCGTTAACCAAGAAGGCTTGGAACAAAGGGCAAGAAGCATGGCAAGAGAATTGCAAGATGCCTCTAAGCAGAAACAAGAGTCATCTCCTAATCTGGAAAAGGCAGGAAAAGAAATGCAAGATGCTGCCCAAGCCATGAACCAGGCAAACCAGAATATGGAAAAAGAAGACTATTCCAAAGCAGCAGAAAAACAAAAAGAAGCCTTAAAGTCATTAGAAAAAGCATCCCAGGAACTCGAAAAATCCCAAAAAGGCGAAAACCAGCAGAAGTTCCAGGATGTAACTCAAAAGCAGGAAAATTTGCTTAAAAAATTGCAAAAGCTTACAGATAAAATGCAAGAAAACCAGCAAAAGCCCTCTATAAAAGAAGAAAATAAAAAACGCCTACAAAAAAGCCAGAAAGCAGCGCAAGAAGCTCAGGAAAAAATGAAAAAAACACTAAAGCGTTTAGAGCAAAAAGAGCCTAAGGCAGCGCAGGAAGAACAACAACAGACATCTGCAAGTTTAGAAGAGATGCAAAAGTCTTTAAATGAAATGAAAGAAGAAAATCTTACACAACAGCAAAAAAAACGCATGCAAAATCTTGCCCGAAAGCAAGAAGAAATAGAAAAAGAACTCGATGAGCTTAAAAGAAAGCTGGACAATCTTCAAAGAAAACAAGCCTCTGATGCCGCACAATCCGCAGGAGAAGAAATGGAAAAATCAAGGCAAAAGATGAAACAAGAGGATACAACAGGCTCTAAAGAAAAGCAAGAAGATGCCCTGCGTTATTTGCAGCAAGCAAAAAGAGACATAGAAAAAGAAAAATGGCGTTATGAAAAGCTCAGGCAGGATGAAGTTCTTTTCAACCTCGAAGAAAAAGTAAAGCAAATATGGGAGAGCCAGAAAGCAGTCTATCAGAAAACAGTAGAGCTAAACCAAAAGATAAAGCAATTTGGCATAACAAGGCTGGATCTTGTGACTTTAAGCAAAGAGCTTGTTCCAGCACAACAAGATATCATAAACAAAATGGTAAAGCTCATAGAAATGCTAGACCAGGAAGAAAGCCATGTCTTTGGGTGGATTTGCAAACGAATCCGAACAGATATGGATCAGGTTTTAACAGATTTCCGCCAAAAGGAAACAGGCACTATGAACCAATCCTTGCAGCAGGAAATTCTTCAACGCCTTTCCAGGCTTCTGGATACTTTGAAAAAAGAGCAAAAAGAGCGCAAAGAGGAAAAAGACAGCCCTCCCATGCCTGGTTCTGATATGGAACAAAGACCCCAGATCATTCCACCTATTTCAGAGCTTAGGATGATTCGGGAAATCCAGATCGAAATCAAAAACAAAACCGAAAGTCTGTATGATGGTCTGAAAGATAAAGAAAAAATGGACGATCTATCCCGAAAAAGGCTAGAAAGATTAGGGCATGAACAGGATTCTCTTTCTGAAATGACTAAAAAATTCATCGAAAGGCTAGAAGGCGGACAAAAATAGCCTTCTGGAGGCTAATTTATAGTTTTGTCATAATCGTCATACATGTTAATAGGAGTTACGCAAAGAGATTTTTATTTGGGGGAAAATTTTTGTAAAAATTTTCCCCCAAACCCCCTTTAAAAACTTTTATATTTTTATTTTC
>JABWCH010000269.1 GCA_013359215.1 Candidatus Brocadiia bacterium
TTTCAGTCGAACACATGGCCATGAAACTGACCAAATAAATCGAAAAACTGTCGTAAGTCTTTGGCAATCAAAAACCGGAATTTAACATTGTCAAATTAATAGCAATATTTTATTAAAGTATCTGACCTGTTTTTTTAACCTGTTTTTTACCTGTTTTTTGAAAAATGAGGCAGGCGGTGACAGGTCTCCGCTTTTTGGGGGCGACCCTAGCCTCAATAAATACTAATACATTATAGTAAAAGAACTTAAAAAAGTGTCTGACCAATTTTCTCAATTTTCTAAAAATGAGGCAGGCGGTGACAGGTCTCCGCTTTTTGGGGGCGACCCTAGCCTCAATAAATATTTCGAGTTCTCTGGATAGCTCTGGATCTCATGGATACTGAACAGCCCAATCAAGTTTGATTTCAGAAGCAAACCATAAAGCTAGTGAATTGTCAATAAGCCAATAGCGAGTTTTGGATAAATTTGTAAAAAGAGACAGTCGAGAAAGCAGGCGTTTCTTTTCTCCGATGGTTTGATACTTTTTGCCTTGAAACTCTAAGACTGGAATCAATTCCATTAAAACAAAAGCAAAGATAGACAAAGCAAGATGGCTTTTGTGATTTCCCTTTAATTTAGGGACACACAGAAGTAAAATTTACATAACAAGCTGTCTTGTATTCAATTAAAAATGGGGAAGTTATTTAATTCTCATCACTTAAGGGGGGGAAATTTTTATAAAAATTTTCCCCCAATTTTTAAGCCTGATTTTTATTTTGTATAAAAGATGACAGAGTGTCGATGGATTGGAATGACTGGCGGGCGATTTTTTCATCGTCGAATTTAATATTGTATTTTTTTTCTAAAGCAACCGCAAGTTCTAGTGCATCAATGGAATCTAGCCCTAATCCTTCTCTGAAAAGTGGTTCATTGTCTTTTATGTCTTCTTCTGTTGTATTTTGTAAATTCAAACTTGTGATGATAAGCTTTTTAAGCTCTTGTTTTAGGAGTTCTATGCTTTGCATGGAGCTTTTACCTTTCTGCTATCTTCTTAAAACGTTTTATTAGCATTAAAATACGAATTGTAACAAGAATTGTGTTCAGAATGCTTGTTCTAAAATTGTCTATAAAAGGGCGGAAATGGGAAATTCTTCGTCCTTCTGGATGATAATCCACCTGGACTGGAATAGCGACTATGGGAATGCCAGCCCAGGAAGATCGAGCAAGGATTTCCACCTCGAATTCATATCGGCTGAACCATGTTTTGATAGTGTTGATTGCTTCAACAGGATAAGCACGAAAGCCACTTTGACCATCCGCAACTTCCACTCCTGTTTCTACTTTTAGCCAAAAATTGGTAAACTTTTTTCCAAATTTGCTAGAAGAGGGGATGCCTGGAAGATCCATGTTCCTATCTCCGACAACAATCGCATCTGGTTTTTCTGCAATAGCTTTGATGAATTTAGGCAAGTCTTCTGCCTTGTGCTGACCATCGCTATCCATTGTGATGGCATAATCCCATCCTAGTTTTTTTGCTTCCTGGAAACCTGCTTTCAAGGCCATTCCTTTGCCTCTATTTTCCAGAAAGGGGAGAATCTTTATGGGAAGATCTTTGATTGCTTCTGAAGTGTTGTCTGTAGGCCCATCCAATACAACGAGAATATCGGGAATATATTCCAAAGCACTTAAAACTACCTTGCGGATAATAGAGCCATGGTTGTAGGTAGGGATAATCAGACCAATTTTAATACTCTCCATATCTTCTTGATTTCCTATAGTATAAGCTTATTTAGCCAGGTAAGTGTTCAAAGATTGTTTCTCGCTTTGCCCTTGATTGTCAAAATATATAAAAGTTTTTAAAGGGGAGGGGAATTTTTACAAAAATTTTCCCCCAAATAAAAATCTCATTGCTTATTCATAATCGACTGCAATTGAGCGTATAGTATCTTACCATTTTGATTTCTTGGTATTTTATCTATAATACATAGATCGCTGACCGAGCGGTAGTGGGCTGATCTTTTTTGGAACTCTTTTTGGATTTCGGATCGGGTGAAAGGGGAGTCTTTTTCCATTTCCACAAAGGCAACGCCGCTTTCCCTGTGAGAAGAGGTTTCTATTCTAATCACAGCCACATCTTTTACACCACGAATCGCTTTTATTTCTTCTTCTAACTGCGTTGTAGAAATACGCTTTCCGCCCACTTTCATGATCTGTTCTTGCCTGCCGACAATTTTAAATCTATTGCCATCCTCTGGGTCGAACTGGACAAAATCGCCTGTATCGTACCATACCCCTTTTTCTGAGCGCAAGGCATTAGGCGATATGGCAGGCGATGATATTACCAGCTCCTGGATTTCAGAAGGGCTATCGATCTTTTTCTCTATATAGGGAAAAAGCTGAAAAGAAGGGGAATCCTGAGAGCCATCCCAAAAGCGGTAGGCAATCCCTCCTGTTTCCGTAGAGCCATAGATTTCCAGGATTCTGACTCCTGTCAGACGGAAAAATTCCTTAGCAACATTCTTTGCCAAAGTCCCGCCAGAAGAGACAGCAAGCTTCAGGCTGCTCAGTTTTCTATTAGGGTCATGAGTCTCTATAAAAACCTGGTAATGGATAGGAGTGCCAATGAGAAAGCTTGCCTTTTTATCTACCGCTATTTTCATTACTTCACGAGGAAGCAACCGATTTGTATAAACCGCCTGAGATCCTGCCAGAGTAGGGAGCAACAATCCGAAAAGCAGCCCATAGATATGAACATTCGGCACAAGGGACAGGACAACATCGTGTTCTTGAATTTTTAATAGATTTTTTAAAAATTGTAGTTCTGTCAATAGATTCTGATAGGTTTTTTCTATATATTTTGGCTTTCCTGTAGAGCCAGAAGTATATAGGGAACATAGAATATCCTTGTCTTTTTTAGAAGCATATCCAGGCTGCTTATGGAAGCTTAGAGGAAAATCTTCCTTTAGCACAATAGCCTTGGGAAAAAGAGCCTCCTGGCCTGGCTGCATTTCTTTGTCCATAACAATATGGAATGCGACATTTTCAGCGAGAATGCTTTGTAAAAAAAACGTATCTCGAAAGTTGACAAGAATAGGGACAGCACCGATTTTTAGAGCAGCGAAAAACAGCTTGAGCCAGGAGTGAGGACAAGAAACAAGGCAAAGTATTTTTTCCTTTTCCTGGATATGACAAGACACCAGGAAATCGGCTGTTGCTTCTACCTCCTGGTCAAACGCTGACCAGGCTACAGACTCATCCAGAGGATCATCCATCCTGAATAAAACATTGCTTTGCTTTGATCTTTGGGTTATATAAGCACAAAAATTTTCCATGTTGCTATGCTCTTGGTTGCAAAAGATGCTGTGCGACTAACTCAATTTCTTTATCCATAGGCCGATCCATGGAAAGATAAGGGCTTAAGCTGCGTATTTTTCTATGAAATGCCAAAATTTCAGGGGACATTTTTTCTATTCCCCCTCGTATGTCTACGGCTTGAGCTACGGCAAGGGACAATATGGCTAAGACTCGGCTTGTTAGCTCTACAGTTCTTATCAGATCGCGGGAGGCAATTGTGCCAAGGCTTATTTTGTCTTGGTTGCAGCATTCTGTGACGCGAGAGAAAATACTCGCGGGCATGGCGTTCTTCAAAACCTCAGAGGTAAGAGCAGAGCTTGCTATTTGCATGCCTTTAAAACCATGGTTCAATCCGACTTCTTCTGCGCAAGAAACAACCAGATTCCTGGGGAGTCCTTTTGAAAATTTTTCATCAACAAGCAGTGCCAGTTGGCGATCCGCCAGATCCGCCAGATGGCCGACCGCAATTTTCAAAGAATCGCAAGCCTGGGAAATATAACCGCCATAAAAATTTCCCCCCATCAGGATAGTTCGGTCTTCATGGCAGATGATAGGATTGTCGTTTACGGAATTGAGTTCTGTTTCTGCCCATTGAATAGCATACGCCAGAGTATCTCTAGCAACTCCAATGATATGAGGAGCGCAACGGAGCGAATAAACATCCTGGATATTGGCAGGTTCCGAGGTATTTTGCGCATTGCATGTTGCCTGGAACAAATACCGAGAGATTGCCTGTGCTGATTTTTTTTGACCATCGAATGGCTTGAGTTCGTGGATACGCCTGTCAAATGCCTGCGGATGCCCCTGGAGTGCCAAAACAGCCATAGCGGTTGCCATTTCCATCACTTCGCATAGCTTTTGGATATCGCTGCATGCCAGGGCCATGATGCCTGTCATAACCGAAGTCCCATTCATCAAAGCCAGGGCTTCTTTTGGTGCAAATTTTATGGGCTGAATCCCTGCTTTTTCCAAAGCCTCTCTGGCTGAGAGAATTTTGCCGTTCCATACAACTTCGCCCATGCCTGTAAGCGATCCTGCGATATAAGAAAGAGGTGTCAGATCTCCAGAAGCCCCAACAGAGCCTTCTACAAAAATAATAGGGGTGATCCTTTCGTTGATCATTTTAGCAAGAGTTTCTAAAATGCTATAGCGTACTCCAGAATACCCTTTTGCAAGACCTACAAGCCTTGCCAGCATAATGGCAATGGTCTGGTCAGGATGAAATTTAGCTCCTGTGCCGCATTGGTGGTATTGCACTAATCTTTTTTGCAATTCTTCTGCGTTCTTTTCGCTGATGGATTGCTTCGAGGAATCGCCAAACCCTGTTGTTGTTCCATAGATAGCCATTCCATTCTTTAGCGATTCCTGTAAAAAACAAACATTGGCCTCAATCTGGTCGCGATAGATCCTGTCGTCAGAAACCTTTACTTTGGCATTTCCGTAGACCACGCTTCCCACGTTTTGTATAGTGATGTGTTGCTTCCCAATAGATAAATCCATCATAAAATATGCTCCTTGCGAGTGACCTTATCGAATAAATAATTTTCTCCCAATATGTTAGCAATACTATAAAAGGCATTTATGATAACGCCACAAATCCCTGGAATATAGATAGATTGACCAGAAAAGATTAGATTCTTTATGCGGCTAAATGTCTGGGGGCGGTGTATTCCTTGCTGCTCTATGTTGTGGGCGATTCCCATTGCGCTTCCGTCTATGCTTCCTGTGTATTCTTCGTTTGTCAAGGGGCTGGATGTGTAAATATCCAAAATATTCTGCTCTATTTCAGGTATAAATTTTTTTATATCGCCAAGAAGGGCATTTGCGTATTTTTGTTTTAGATCCAAATAGGCTTGGGGGCGATTCCCACGTTTAGACCCTCTAAATTCCATAAAAGGCTTAGAGTCTATAAAGCAGAACATACTACAGCGAGGCTTTTCCTGGTCGCGGTTTAGAAGGCTAGGAGAGTGAAAATAGAAACCTTCATAAAGAGGATTGTCTACTAAATATAAGTAGTTGATGGGATTTATGGTAGATAGATTTTTTTTTAAGGAAAGATATACACCAAAGCTGCCGCGGGATTCTTTCATATCCAAGATATGGTCTTTAAATATCCTGGACAGGGCATTGCCTTCTATCATCTGTATGGTCTGTTTAGGATGGATTGTAGAGATAACCCAAGGGCTACAAAAAGTCTCTCCCTTTTTTGTATGGACAGACTGCACTTTTTTTTCTTCGCATTGGATCTTTGTTACAGGCGATTGAAAGCGGACATCCACTCCTAATTCTTTTACTCTTTGGTAAAGGGGCTGGACAATCCCATCTCCTCCAGATTGTAGCCACACAGGGCGATCAAAAATAGATTTCAGGCACAAACAGTAATCGACTATAGGCGATTCATAAGCTCCTGCTCCTGTATGAAAGCTAAACGCACCTAAAAGTCTTTTTAGCCATTCGTCATGAATGTTTTCTTCTAGCCACTGTCCTATAGAATATGTGGGCAAGGAAAGACTCTGGGGAGGAGCATAAGACTGTTCTGGCTGCAAATCATACCATCGGAAAGAGGTGGTGATAGAATTCGCGATTTTATAAAACCTATCGATGGCTTCCTTTTCCCCTGGGAATGTTTGCTGGAGCTTTTCTATAAACTCTGGAAAGCTTGGGGGAATGGAAAATCGATGGTCATTCCAAACTACCTGGTAAAAATCGCCTTCATAATGGCAAATCGGAAGCCTGTCAAATATCTGAATATTCTTAAACAGTTTATATAAAGGTCTGTCGATGTTAGTGCTTCCCATATAATGGAATCCCACATCGAATTTATATCCTTTGCGAGAAAAAGTCTGCAAATAGCCACCTGGTATGGGGGATGATTCTAAGAGGCAAACCTTAAACCCTTCTTGCGCAAGAATTGCTGCCTGTACAAGACCTGAAAGCCCTGCGCCAATGATGATTTGATCGAAATTTTGCATTATTCGATAAACTCCTTGAGGATAATAGAGGCATTCGTGCCGCCAAAGCCAAAAGAATTGCATAAAATGGTTCGCGGTTTTTCTTGGATTGTTTTGTTCGTGATATTGATTTTGCAGGCATCTTCTTCCTGATGGTCGAAATTGATGCTAGGTGCAATGAAACCTCCTTGCATCATCGCCAGGCAGTAGATAACAGAAGATGCTCCAGCCATCCAGCATTCATGGCCTGTCATGGATTTGGTAGAAGACACCACAGGGCCATTGCTTCCAAAAATTTTGTGGATAGCCCCTGCCTCTGCTCGGTCTCCAACAGGCGTTGATGTTGCATGGGCATGGATATAGTCGATTTCCAGGGGAGATATTCTGGCTTGCTCTAATGCGTTTCTCATACACCTTTCTGCGCCATCTCCAGTAGGAATGGTGAGATGAGAGCCATCAGAAGAAAAGCCATAAGACAGGATTTCTCCGTAGATTTTATGCTGGAGTCTTTTTGCTCTTTCCAGGGTTTCTAAAATCAAAACCGCGCCTCCGCCGCCAGGAACAAGACCATCTCGTTTGTAATCAAACGGTCTGGATGCCTTTGTTGGATCTGGATTGGTGGAAAAAGCACCCAAAGCATCAAAGCTAGACATAGACAGCCAATTCATTTCTTGAAACCCGCCCGTGACAATTGCCTCTTGCTGATTGGACTGGAGTAAGGAATGGCTGTAGCCTATTGCATGAGCACCTGAAGCGCATGCCGCGCTTATGGTTATATTGATTCCCTGTGCGCCGATGATGGGGCCTAAATTCATGGAGCAGCAAGAATTCATGGTCTTGATGACCATATTCGCACCCAAAAAATGGGTTTCTTTGTATTTGTCCAGAATTGCCATTAACTCAGGAATTGGCTCTGAAGAACTATCATTGCCAAGGACAATACCAACGTTTTTGCCTGTAAAATGCTCTACATTTAACTGGCATTCATCTACGGCATTGAGCCATCCCCAAACGCTATAAAGTGCTGCTTCTGAAAGGAATTTTCTTATGCGTCTGTCTATTCTGGACTTGGTATCCAGTGGTGGCAGTTCGCTTGTCAAAGCAGACCGAAATCCCTTTTTTTTCCGCTCTTCGCTAATAATGATACGAGAATAACCCGTCCGCAAAGAATTCATAACATCGACAAAAGAAGTCCCCAGGTTAGAAATGATTCCCATCCCTGTGATAACCACTCTATTTTTTTCCATAAAATCCTTTCGCAAATGAAATATTTTAAGACTTCCCATCGTTTTCCAAGACTTCCCATCGTTTTCCAGTTTTCCCAGGGGCAATGCCCATGATAATTTAGCTGGCACGATCTGCGGAGTTCTCTAATAAGAATAAGCTATGAGTCCCCTGGCTGCTTACAGAAACGAAAAGAATTTTTTTTATGGCATGATCTGCATTTATCCATGCTGCTTGCTTTATCTCATTGTTGTCCAGATAGAAAAAATCTCTGGCTGGCAATTTTTGTTTTTCTAAAATGGCAAGAGATCCCAAGAAATCTTCCGATGTTTGTGTTGGTCGAGACAAAGGCGCATCTGGAAAAATAAGATATGACGGTTTCCCATCTAAAATTTTTTTGACCAGATTGATTTCGCGTTCCCAAAGAGACGAAGGGAGATTGCCTGTGAATAAAACCAGATCTATTGGCTCATCGGCGTGATAGCATTGGTCTGAGAGCGTGGACTTTATATCGCAGGCATATTCATGAATGTCTTGTTCGCTTTGTACTGTGCATGAAGGGAGAAAAACGCAGTGTGCATAAACCTTGGCGTTTCTTTCTATGGCTAATGTTTCTAATTCCAAGAGAAAAAAGCAGCTTCCCTTGGAAATGATGGAAGAAGCCTCGTTGTCTGTGTTTTTTTCCAATACAGATAGATCGAAAAAAGTATCTGCGCCTCCAAGGAGAACTATGGGGCATTGCTCGGATTCTAAAAGTAAATTTCCCACAGACAAGGCAGATTCAAAGGATTGATCGCCCTGGGTTACTGTGAGAGTGGGACCTTTGGATTCTAGGAAAATTCCTAAGTGGCCTGCTGGAGCATTATGCACAGATGTATGAAAAAGTGCTGGAGATATGGAAAGCTCTGCTGTTTCCGTGGCCTGCATGAGCAAAGAATAAATAGAATCTATTTCCCCCCAACCTGTTCCCATTACAATGCCCATGCTGTCCTGGTATTTAGAATACTCTAGCCCGCTATCTTGCAGGCATCTCCAGGCAGAAATAACGCTCATTAAAGACAGAGAGCGCATTCTGCGTTGAAGGCTAGAGGGAATGCCAGGCTCTTGTATAGAGGGAATATCGTATACTTTATATGTATAGTTCTGCCCAAAAAATTGGGTATTTTTAGAAACAAAAGCAGGCTTTGTATTGGAAAGATAATTGCAGTAAAAAATATCTTTTGTTATGCCAAAAGGGCTTACAGCCCCTATGCCTGTAATCACCATGGAATTCTTTTGACTATTCATAAAATTTTTTAAACACCAAAGATGTGTTGTTTCCCCCAAAACCAAAGGAATTGACAAGGGCAGTGCTGATATTTTCCTTGATTCCACCTTGTGGAGGATGACGAAGGTCGCATTTAGGATCCATGTTTTCTAATCGTAAAGTAGGAGGGATAAATCCTGTTTCTAATGAATTGATAGCGCAAACAGAGGCTATTGCACCTGACGCACCCAAAGTATGTCCCAAATAAGATTTTATCGAATTAACCCAAGGCTTGCATGAACACTCGGCAAAAAGGTTCTGGATGGCAATCGTTTCTATTTCATCATTTTGCGGTGTACCCGTGCCATGACTGCTAATATAGCCTACTTCTTTAGGGGAGATAGAGGCACAGTCGAGGGATATTTTCATGGCCTTATATGCTCCTTTTCCCATAGGGTCAGGCGCGCTCATGTGGTAAGCGTCTGTACTCGTTCCCGCGCCTATAAGTTCAGCATAAATTTTGGCATTTCTCTTTTGTGCAGACTCTAAGGATTCTAAAACTAAAATTCCGCTTCCCTCTGCAAGGTTCATGCCTTTTCTTGCAGTCTGGAAGGGTGTGCATTTTCCTTCTGCCATAATCTTTAAGCTTTGGAAGCCATAATAGGTAAGGCGACAAAGCGCGTCTGCTCCACCAGCGATCATGGCACGGCATTTTTTTTGTCGGATTGAGTGAAATGCACAAGCTATAGCATTAGAGCTGGAAGAACAGGCTGTGGAAAAGAGCATTTTTATTCCATGGATGCCATATTGCAATGCAATATCATCAATGACTATGCCCATGGAAAGAGGTTTTGAAAGCGGGATTTTGTTTTTTTCTCCCCTTTTGAGAAGAGAAAAAGAGTCTTCCATTTCTGTCATTCCGCTTGTGCATGTTCCCAGAGAAATGCCTATGTCTTTATAAGCATGTTTTTCTTCCAGCAAGCCAGAGGATGATAGAGCATCTTGAACAGCATGATCTATGATGGCGTGGATGCGGAATTTTCCCTCCTTGGCACAAGTATCGATTTTTACTTCTCCCACAGGATGAATGGCCGATGTAGAGAATAAAGTGACTGGCCCTAGCCCATCTCTGCACTCCTGGAGAGACTTTTGAACATCGAGATAGGTATTTCCAATACAAGAAGCAATCCCTACACCAGTGACTACGACTCTAGGCATTTTGTTCATGAATTCCCTGTTTTATGTGAGTGATGATATTTTTATTCTTGAAATTTGTTGGAGAGAAGGATGTCTATGCTGGCTTGAGTGCTTTTTCCTGGATGCTTTCTTCAACGAATTTTACAATATCATAGAGGGTTCGTATTTTTTTTGCCTTTTCTTCTTCTGCACGAAATTCAAATGTTTTTTCCAAAGCAACGATCAAATCGACCGCATCAATGCTGTCTAATCCCAACTCCTGTAGGTTTCCGTCCAGATGGAGCTTTTCTCTGTCAAAGCTGAAATCTTCTACTAAGATATCGATGATTGTATCTAATATTTTGGTATTGATAGGCTCCTCAAGCATACATCATATCCTCATCAAAAAAAAGTTTGCTAATATCCATAGAAAACACGAGAATCATCTT
>JABWCH010000270.1 GCA_013359215.1 Candidatus Brocadiia bacterium
GATTCCTTACAGAAGGCTTACACTACGCTCTTCTTATCCTTGAGTAGATAACATAATCTATTGTAAGACAAGCTATTAAAACTTAACACGTATGACCTATTCGTTTGCTCCTGTTTACTCATGAATTTTTACAGCCAGCGTTCTTTTTGTCTAGTGACTGCCATTACGCTTTGCCACAACTGGCTGTGAGGATCAATTTTTCTTCGGGATTTTACAGCTAGATCTGTTGGCACATAAGTAAATTGACCGTGCCAGTATCCTACTACAAGATTGCTCATCCCTGCCATGGCTGCATGCACAGCATTTTGGGCAAGATGCAGGCAGAAAATAGCATCAGAACCATTTGCTGGAACTGTACGGATCATATAGCTTGGATCAAAGTACTTCACAACGCATTCCATATTTTTAGAATTCATATACTTTGAAATTTGATCTCGAATGTAAATTCCTATATCGTTTTTGATGACATTGCCAGAAGGGTCTTTTTTCTTTTCTTGGTCATGGAAAAAGTCTTGCCCTGCTCCTTCTGCAACCACCACAACAGCATGCTGTTTTGATCTTAGCCTCATTTCCAGACCTTGGAGAAAACCACGCGGCCCATCCATAGAAAACGGCACTTCAGGAATCAAACAGCAATTCACTACAGAATTCGAAAGCGTGGCACAGGCTGCAATAAAACCTGAATCGCGGCCCATGAGTTTTACAAGGCCAACGCCATTGTAAGCACCCTTGGCTTCTTCATGAGCGCATCGAATTACAGGCCCCGCAGCATTCACTGCTGTCTCGAAGCCAAAAGTTCTTTCCATAAAATTAATGTCGTTGTCTATGGTTTTCGGAATCCCTACTATGCTGATCGGTATCCCTTTTTCCATAGCAGCAAGCGCAAGTGCGCCTGCCCCTGTCTGGGTACCATCGCCGCCTATAGTGAATAAAATATTGATATTCATTCTTTCCAAGCTATGCAGCATTTCCTGGACATCTTGCTGACCACGCGATGTGCCTAAAATCGAACCGCCTTTTTCATGGATAGTGTCCACGACATCAGGGGTAAGTGGTATTGGCTTAAGTCCATAACTAGGAATCAGACCTCTATATCCATAAGGTATCCCCAGGATATTTTCTACACCATATCCATAATGGAGTGTATTGACTAAGGATTTGATTACATCGTTGATGCCTGGGCAAAGGCCACCACAAGTGACAATAGCTGCCCTTGTCCATGCGGGGACGTGGAATATTTTCTGGCGAGGCCCTGCTGCCACAAAAGACGGGAAAGGCTTGCCTTCTTTAGCCAGGTAACCTAAAGAATCCAAATCGGAAAAATAGGATACACCTTCACCATTTTGGATAAAGGTAACTTCTTTAAACTGGGAATCAATCGTTGCTTTTCCTGTTTTTTTAATGCTAAAATCCAGAGAGGAAATTTCTTGAATTTCTTGTAATTCTTTTTCTGTCATATATTTGCATCCTTACTTCTAATTTTTTCTTAGAATTCGCATCTGCCTTTTTTTTCTTTCTTGGTTTGTAATTTCCCAAAGTCTTGGGTCTGAACTCAGAAAGCGGACAAATCTGCCTGTGGAAAGTTCAAAATAGGAAGCTGTTTTAGCAATTTCATATTCATATAAGCATAGTGCATCTAAAATTGTGGCTAAAAAAAGAGGATATTTGGAACTTTTTTCTGTGATTTCCCAAGAATCTTCCCACAAGCAAAGTTTTTTTTCTCTCATTTCCACAGCAATCTGTATTCGTAGCCGTTTGATGGCTGATACTTTATTTTCATATTGACTGCGTCTTTCTGTAGCAGTTGCTGAAATTTGAGGAAATCCTTTTAAGCGCAATCGGACGGCTGTCTCTACTTTATTTCGGTGCTGGCCTCCTGGCCCCATAGCCCTATAGCTTTCATATTCACAATGCTGCAATAAGGCAGCATCATCCATGTCTAAAAATTCATTTCGTGTTATCATAATATTGCCTTTATATAAATTCAAGAGAAATCCCTTGATTACTGTATGCAGTTGGATGAAATTGTCAAGAAAAAAAGAAAAATCAGGAAAAGCAATATTTTTTCTTGTCTTTTCTTGACTCTGTCTTGCCTGTATGATAAGCTTAACTTGATAATGTTGCATTGGAAAATCGTAAAATGACATTTTCAAGTTCCTGTTGTTGAGAAGGCAAAATATGAATACCTACCATAGAAAAGAGGATGAGCCACAGGCAGAAAACAGAAATTTAGAAATACGCCAGCTCATCGAGCGTCTCCAGAAAAAGCTAAGAGAATGCTTACTGGAAGAGCTTTGGGACGATAAAGAGTGTATTGAAGAAGCCATCATACAGCCTGATACGTATTTTTACAAATTCCAGACATACAAGGAAAAATACCTTGATAAGCTGGCAGACCTCCAAAGAATATGGAATGAGTTGGTTACCTTGGAAAAAACAAAAACTCGCTGAACAAAAAACTTTCATTACTTTGTAATTCTCTGGAAAAGGAGTTAAAATTATGAACCGTGATATTCAAATCAAGACTAAGCCTATCAAGTTTAACAAAGAACTAGGCAAGCAAGCTATGGATTGGGGCATTAAAACTTTGCGAGTCTATGAAATATGGAAAAAAACTCAAGGAGAAGGAGTAAAGGTAGCGGTTTTGGATACAGGGATCATAGACCATCCTGATCTCAAGGTAAACATCAAAGGGGGAATCAATTTCACAACATCCAATCCTAAAGACTATGTAGATAGGCAAGGGCATGGAACGCATGTTGCTGGAATCATCGCTGCGGAAGATAATGCTATAGGTGTAATAGGCGTAGCTCCTAAAGCAGAGATATATGCAGTAAAGGTTTTAGGGGATCAAGGCCACGGATCTTTTGATATGATAGTCAAAGGCATTGATTGGGCAGTGGATAATAAAATGGACATTATCTCTATGTCCTTGGGAAGCTCTGCTTCTAGCACCCAAATTCACGAAGCAGTAAAAAGAGCCTATAAGAAAAATATTACTGTCGTAGCAGCAGCAGGAAATGATGGCGATGAATACGATGACAATGATATGGGCTATCCTGCAAGGTATCCTGAAACTATCGCTGTTGGTTCTATCAACAAATACATGAAAAGAAGCTGGTTCTCTTCTGATGGCGAAGAACTGGATATTATGGCCCCAGGTGAAGAAATCTATTCGACATATCTGAAAAATGAATATGCTATTCTGTCGGGAACAAGTATGGCGACTCCTTTCATCACAGGCATTCTTGCTTTGCTTATTTCAGAACACAGAAAATCCAAAAGCAAAAAAACCCCGATTGATACACCTGAACAAATACGAGAGCATCTTATCCGTACGGCCGATGACGCTGGCGAGATAGGAAAAGACAATTTTTATGGATATGGCATTGTTTCGCCTACAAAACTCATGGAAGGAATCAATATCAAGGCTTTATATGCATAAAAGACTTTTAGTCGCCGTCACAGGGGCGAGTGCCTTGCCATTGGCAGTAAGATTCTTAGAAGTCTTAAAAAAACAAAATATCGAAAGACATCTTGTGGTAAGCCGTCACGCACAAGATGTCAAAAAATATGAAACACAAAAAGATATTCTTTGGGAAACTCTTTGTGAAAAGCTATACCAGGATGAAGATATTTCTTCTTCTGTTTGCTCTGGATCTTACCCATCTGATGGAATGGTTGTTATTCCATGTTCTATGAACACCCTGGCTCATATAGCCCACGGCATAGAAAACAGCGTTGTGACAAGAGCTGTGGGTGTCCATTTAAAACAGGAAAGAAAAGTTGTCCTTGTTCCCAGAGAAACTCCTCTTTCTTTAATTCATTTAGAAAATATGCTGCTTGCTAAAAAAGCAGGTTGTAGTATTGTGCCTCCTACTTTAGCTTTTTATTTTTATCCCCAGACCATAGATGACTTGATGGACTTTATTGTTGGCAAAATTTTAGAACTTTTTTCTATTTCGCATACGCTCTATCCATTATGGCAAAAAAAGGAATGTACAGAAATATGAACGAATTTCTTTCTATTCTTTTGGTAGATGATGAAGAAAGCATTCTGGAATGCATCGGTGGTTATTTGAGCGATTTGGGGCATCGTGTAGAAAAAACGAAGGATGGAAACAATGCACTACAGAAGATAAACGAAAAAAACTATGATGTTGTTTTAGCGGATGTCCTTATATCAGGAATAGATGGGCTATCCCTTTTGTCGAAAATTCAAGATGTCCGACAGGAAATTTCTGTGATTATTTTAAGTAGGCATAGCAATATGGATATGGTAATCCAGGCACTCCGTTTGGGGGCTACGGATTTTCTATCAAAGCCCATAAAAACAGAAGAATTGGACTATGCCATAGAAAAAATTATCAGAAGAAGATCCCTTAGAAAAAACACAAGGCGTTTTAGCGAAACTCTTAAAAGCATCCAAAGCTGCCGCATACTAAACAAAGCCTATCCTACCATGATTGCGGCTAGTCAGGCCATGAAAAAAGTAGAATATCAAATATCTGAAGCAGCCAGATGCGGTATGGACACTATCATGATTACAGGAGAAACTGGAACAGGGAAGGAAGTGGTTGCCACCAAAATTCATGAGCAAAGCAATGCACCAGAAGCACCTTTCATTGCCATCAGTTGTCCTGTTTTATCAGATTCCCTTATGGAGAGCGAGCTTTTTGGGCATGTAAAAGGATCTTTTACTGGTGCTATAAGCGATAGAGAGGGATATTTTGAAATGGCAAACCATGGAACTTTGTTCCTTGATGAAGTCGCGGATCTATCGCCTAAAGCGCAAGGGGCACTCTTGCGGGTTTTAGAAACAAGGACATTCCGTCGCATAGGTTCTTCCCAGGAAATCGCTGTGAACCTCCGTGTAATTACGGCGACAAACGCCTGCCTTGAAAAGGCAATTTCAGAAGGCAAATTCCGCCAAGATCTCTTCTATCGCTTAAATCTTTATAGAATAGCACTTGTGCCTTTACGAGAACGAAAGGAAGACATTCTGCCTCTTGCAAACTATTTTTTGTCTTGCTATACAAAGCGCAATGGAAAAAAAGATCTTATTCTATCTCGTGAAGCACAGGATGCTCTCTATAAATATGATTTTATGGGAAATGTCAGAGAACTAAAAAATATCATAGAGCGGGCTGCTATGGTATGCAATAGTAATATAATAACATCAGAGCAGCTTGTATTTTTTCAGACAGCCAGCCCTTCTTTAGGCGCGGTTGTCGAAGAGGAGAAGATTGCTATGCTCAAGGCTTTAGAAAAAAACAAATGGAATTTACGCCAGGTAGCTCATGATCTGAATATTCCCTATTCCAGTCTGAGATACAAACTAAAGAAGTGGAGAATAAATAAGTCTTAAAACTTATATTAAGTAAGAGTTATGGAAATTATCAAGCTAAATTCAGAAAATCATTCATTCGTGATTCAAAAAGCTGTCGATACGCTTAAGAACCATGGTCTGCTGGTTTATCCTACGGAGACATGCTATGGTGTAGGGGTCGATGGCACAAGCCAGATTGCTGTAGACAAAGTTTTACAATACAAAAGCAAAAGGGAAGATAAACCTCTATCGGTAGCCGTATGCAATAAAGACATGGCACAAGAATATGCTGTTCTGAACGAGACAGCCCATAATATTTTCGACAACTTTCTCCCTGGGCCGATCACTGTGGTTTGTAAGGATAAAAATAAACTTGCCAAAGGAGTTGCTTCTTCTTTATCAACATTGGGGCTTCGGCTGCCAGCGTATCCTTTGGTTTTAGAAATTGTAAAGGCTTTTGGAAAACCAATCACCGCAACATCTGCGAATGTTTCTTATAAAAAAACACCCTATTCTATACAGGATATTTTAGACAACACATCCCAAAAACAAAAAAATTTGCTTGGCCTTTTGATTGATGCTGGCGATCTGCCAAAAAGAAAAACAAGCACAGTTGTGGATACAACCCTGGAAGGCATACACATTCTAAGAGAGGGAGACATCATTATCCAGAACTGCCGCGTTTTTGTTTCCCAGGGAGAGGAGTCTACACGAAAATTTGCACAACAGATTCTCCAGGAAGTGGAAGAGTATCTAGGGAAAAAACTCATTTTATTTGAGCTATATGGGGATTTAGGGGCGGGGAAAACCTATTTTACAAAATTTTTCAACCATTTTCTAGGTGTAACCAACACTATTGTTTCCCCTACTTTTACTCTTTGCAATGAATACAAAGCTTGCTACAAAGGGAAAAATCTGGAAATCTATCATATTGATGCCTACCGCATGTATGATCCAAGAGAAATGGACGATCTAGGAAGCGAAACGCTCTTTGCTAATAACCATCTGGTTTTTATAGAATGGGCAAGCAAAGTAGAAGAATATCTCAATGCTTACAAAAGAAATGCGATTGTCGTCAAGATCCATCTGATGCACGTTGCACCTGAAGTGCGTAAGATAGAATATAGCATAAGCAGCATGTAAAAAAATCCAGCCATAAAATACAAAAAGGTACGATCTCTCGTACCTTTTCTTGTTATCTATTGATCAAAAAAACTATTTTGATTCTTCTTCATCATCATCGTCTTCTTTTGGAGCAGGAACGACGACTTTATCTTTTTCTACTTTTTCTTTATGGCTTAGAATAACTTGGGCTTTTTCTTTTTCGAATACCCAATGTTTGCATTCTGTGATTTCTGCTTTTTTAACGGGAACTTTTTTGTGGGCTTTGAATTTGAACTCGGCTAAAATAGCAGCTTTTTGGGCTTTGCTCAAGGCCAGATAAACGACTCCATCTTTGTCTTTTTTGTCTTCGAACATTTTTACTAAGAAGGCATGCTGTTTATCGGAAAGCTTGATTCCAACGAATTCTTTGCCGCTTTTTTCGCATTTTTTTACAATGACGAGCTTTTCGCATTTGCTGGCGCATTCTTTTTTATCGCATTTGCTGGCGCATTCTTTTTTATCGCATTTGCTGGCGCATTCTTTTTTATCGCATTTGGCATCACAAGCTTTTTTGTCTTTGTCGCATTTTCCACAGCATTTTTCATCACAAGCTTTTTTGTCTTTATCACAAGAAGGAGCAGGTTGAGCACAAAGAGGCATACAAACTACAGCAAGAATAACGAGTACTAAAAATAAACGTACCATAAATCTCTCCTAAAATAAAAAGGTCTTTTATGAAGCTTCTCACTACAAGCATGAGAATGTTACTTATATTGTGTAATAGTTTTTGTCAAAATGCAAGAAAATTTTTTACAGCTCTGCTGACTCTTTAAAAATTTGCATAAAAAATTTATCTAACATATTGAAAGAGTAATAAATAAAAATATGCATTGTGTCTTTTAATAAAAAAGACATCCATCTTTAAAAGCTTTTATATATTAAGGAATAAGAAATGGAAGAACCTAAAAAAGTCCGTTGGTATCATATCCGCAAAAGCTTTTTGCTGTCGATTTTATTCTTTTTCTTTTGTATTTTTTTTATTGGTTGGTGGTATCACCTGCCTATGGGCGAAGGATCAGTCAGAATTGTTGTTCCAGCAGAACCATTCCAAAAGCC
>JABWCH010000271.1 GCA_013359215.1 Candidatus Brocadiia bacterium
CTTAATGCTTTCCAGAGAAAGGATCTACTTCTGGTGGTACCATGCGGTATTCATCGAATCTGTATACATGATCCATTTTATGTGCACTCAAGGTTCTATCTTGTGCGTAAGAGAAAACAATGTGGTCTATGGGATCTACAGGGACATTTACGGTATTTTCTTCTGTAAACAAAAATTTTCCCATAGGATGCAAAGGCGGATTGTATTCATCCCTTTCCACATCATAATCTTCAGGAATTTTATGCCATTTCCCGATCCTTCGGAAAATTTCTAGCTCTTGTACTCCGTGGATGTTGCAAGGGCGATAGGGATAGCTTGCAGGCAATTTCGTTCCTCTGGGAAAGATGGTTTGCCATGGCTCCCAGGGGATTTTCAGCCCGATTTCAAAAGGCAAGTAATCGTTTTGCTCTTCAATGGTCACATGGAATGTAGAAGAGCCTAAATTGATGGCAAGGGCTAAGGCTATTCCTTTGCTTACGCATGTTTTTGTGTCTTCATCCACATCTTTCAATATGCCTGCGACATCGGGGATGGGGCGACTGGCATTGCCATGCTCATCGCGTATGGGATTTTGCATTTCCTCGATAATCAAGTCTTTTACCAATGAAATTTTACTAGAATTCCCTGTCAGTCGGATTTCATGGATGGTTTCATAGAAGTCAGGGGTTTCTCCTTCTTTCATGCAAAGAAGTCTCATGGCGCGAACCGATTGCCTTAAGGGCAGATAGATAAAGGGATACAGATCGCCTTCCAGCGTAATCTGAAGATTTCCAAGGCGTGTTCTTATGTCGTTGTAGCCGCTATTTTCTTCTATACCCAATTGTTCTCTGCACCAGAACTGGAGAGTGTTCATAAAAGCATTGCTGTCTATCTTTCCCAGACGACAAAGAGATTTTTTAGCACCATCGCAGTCATACCAAAGGCTATTGAAAAGGCTATAGGCATCGGATCGGGCAAACGTATCCTCTGCAAAATCAGAGAAATTGGTCACGAATACCTGGCTAATGCATTGTTCTAGCTCATTGGCTTCTTCTGGAAAGAGCTTTTGGTGATGGAGGTATTTTTCCAAAATTTGTTGCGATTCCTTGAGCCTAAGAAAAGAATGATACCAGTTATCTCTGGATCTTGTGGCATAAGCGTTTTCCACTTCCTGGCCTTGCAAGAGGATGTGGCAAAGCCTTGCCTTCATCCTTTTGAAAAGAGCCAGAGTGACATTGTCGCCGCCAAAGTTCATGATGCTTGTATTTCCTAAAATCTTAAATCTCAGCTCTTTGCTATTCGCATGTATCTGAACCAGAGAAATATCGATTGTTCCGCCTCCAAAATCATACACAAGAAGATTGCGGTGGACAATGCCGTCTGAGCCAAAGCGAGATACATAGCTTTGCAGCGTGCCTCCATTTTGGTTGATGGTCTTCATGGTATAGAAAATAGCAGCAGCAGAAGCTTCATCGTAAGAAAGATTCAGATTGCTTGCAGCAACAGCGGGAACGAGCTTTTCATAGCTTCTATACAAGGCTCGTTTTTCTGCTCTTCCAAAATTGCAAGGGGATGTGTTTCCTACATTTCCAAAGTAGGCTTGGTTCTGTCGGACAAATTCTTGCTGTAAGCTGTTTAAATACGATGCAACAAGCTCTTCTGTGCTAAATTCAAATCGTTCATTGTCCAGAGAAAAAGCATGGGTATTTTGTTTTTCCGATGTTCCCAGATGCCTTTTGATGCTGCGAACCAAAAGGTCGGGTCTGTCTACCTGCACCCTATCGGAAATCAGCCTTTTGATTTTTGGCAGGCTTTTTCCTGGCGTTTTTTCGGCTTTTTGAATCTGGAAAAGGGTGGGAAGTTCTTCGATGGCTTTGGGCTGCCCTTCATCGCTTATCTTGAGCAGCTCAGGCTCCATTTTTCTAGGATTAGGAGGCAAAAAGGAAAGGCAAGTGTTGCTTGTGCCAAAATCAATGCCAATGACTCCTCGATAAGCCTCTACAGCAGACATGGCAACTTCGTATTTCAGGAAAAAGGGTTTCCCCTGGGGATCTTTTATTGGTTGCCACCTTGGATTTTCCAGACTTTGGAATGTGAAATACATGGGCAATTGGATTAAAAACGGCTTAAGATGAGACAGAGAGGGATCATTTGTGTCTATAAAGATCTTGATTTGCTCTTTTTGGTTCATTGCCAGGGAAAACAAAAAAAGATTTTCCTGTATAAGATATTCCCTTGTCTCCAGCTTTAAATAGGGATAGCCTTTCATATCCATAGAAAGATAGCATAAAGCGTCTGCTGGCTTTGCCTGACGAATTCTCATATCTACACTGGCAAGCTCTATAGTGCCACCTGTCTGGCATATTTTGATGCTACGGAAATTATAGGGAGTTTCTAATTTGCATTCGCAAGTCCCTTCCACAAGGTGAAACATGGCAATAAATACTCCTTATAGTGGTTTTTGCATAATAGCCACTGGTTTAAAATTTTAGAAATTGTTGTGTAATGCTCATATCCATAAAAATTTTATTTTTCGCATTGTCCTTTTGTTGATAAAGGGATTCAATGGATTCCTTGAGTTGATGGACAGAGTCTTCCAGTGTAACAGAATCCAGGCTTCCTGTTCCTTTAGCCATAAGTTCAGGGGAACTCACGATGATACCAGTTTCGTATTTTTTAGAAAAAGGCTTGTCGAGCCAGAGAATCGAAGGAAGGTATTGGTAAGAAATCCTTTCTTCATAGCTGCTGGCAGGCTCGATGCAAAGCTCTCCTGATTCGGGCAAAAAAGAAGCATCGGAAATTTCGAGATATTCCATTCCAGGAGACAGATGAGTATTGAGATAGACCTCAGGAATGCTAATGCTTGCATGGATAGAAAAATTGTAAGGAATAGGATCTTTTAAATACAAAATATCGTCTTCTCTTGTATATTCCACAAGGACTTCATGAAACAGAATTCCTTCTATTCTGATTTTTCCTTTTTTGGGCAATTCCTGGGCATTGTTGAGCTTGATTTTTTGGTCGCCCTTTTCTATTTCTATGGCAAGCGTGACATTTTTAGAAATCGTAGGAAATACAATTTCACTTCCCTTAGCATGATGATAGTGGCAAGGCTCATGGAGTATGACTCGGCCTGCAAGCTTTCTGTACCACACAGAGTCCTTTTGATCTTTATCATGAAAACAAAGCACTCCTCTGTCTGGCAGCAAAGTTTGTATTTCCAGGTTCACTCTGTCCTGGTTTACCTGGATTTCCTCTTTGGTTTCGCATTGCATATAGTTCGAGAAATCCATCAAAACGCCAGCACTATGGAAGTATTCTATTGGTTTATGGAAATAGATTCTGTTAGGGAATCTCTGGAATAAAATGGTTTCTTCGTTTTGGCTTCCTGGCTCTAATATGATTGTGCCCTCGTTAGGGAAGGCTGGTACACAGGAAAAGTTTGCTTTAATCCTTTTATCGTGATAGTGGTAAGCGCAATTCGTAGCGATCTCGACAGCACTGATGATAACAGGCGAATCCTTTTTGAGTACTTCTCGTGCCTGGCTTTTTAGTATTAAGGTGTTGCTGCACTGTGTGCGCAAAAAAGGAAAAACTTCCTTGACTCCGCCTGTGCTATGGAAATTGATTTCCAATGTTCCTGCTAAAGGGAAAGAAGATGCGTCTTCTACTGTTATTAGATGGCTTCCCTGGAATGCTTCATAACGCAGAGGGCTTTCCAGCTTAGCTTCGCATACCTCGCTCCCTGCTGCATGGCGAAATCTTGTAGGTGTCGTGAGTTCAAAATATCTTTCGGCAATGCTAAATCTATGGATTTCCTGGATTTCTTCTCCCATATCAAGAATTATCTCTCCTGATGCGATGTTTTCTGGGAAACCTTGTATGGTAATGAATTCTGATTTCTTATATGCTTTTTGTGTTAGCTTGCTTTTTAAAGTCATGCCTTTTACTGCAATCAATGCTCCACGCTTATGCGTAAAGATCAATGGCGATTCCAGACGGATGCGCAGGGTTTCGCCCTGGAAGGAAATTCTTTCCTCTTGGTCTGTATCAGGAGAGAGAATCAAAGTCCCTCGCTTGCTGAAATATTGGTTGTCTTGCAGAGGCAAGAGCCATATATTTTTTTTGACAGCATGCGTTAGGGTCGAAACAGGCGGTGTCAGGCAAACTTTTGTTTCTTTAGGCAAAGGCTCTTTTGTTTCAAGTGCGAGTTTCAGAAAATTTTTGTTTTCTTTGCATTCCAAAGAATAGGGAACAATCCAGGAATTTGCTGGATAGGAAAATTTTACCAGGCCAGATTGGGGGAATACTGTATTGTCAGGAATTTCAATACATGAGCTGCCCTTGGGGCATTCCTCCACAAGGGAAAAGAAAGGAAGCCTTGGTCTTACCAAAACCTGGCTTTCAGGGCAAACGCTATGCCGATACCTTAAGCCTGCGTCCAGGGATAGCCTGTTTTCTTCTCGTTTGCGATGGTAGCGGAATTCTACTTGTCTTTCCCCTAAGATTACTTTCCCAATGCCCTGTAAAGGAAGAGATTCCAGGCTTTC
The DNA here is from genome assembly GCA_013359215.1 of Candidatus Brocadiia bacterium. GTDB lineage: Bacteria > Planctomycetota > Uabimicrobiia > Uabimicrobiales > JABWCH01 > JABWCH01. Next base: position 4,530 of record JABWCH010000271.1, read on the forward strand.
CGTGCTTACGCTAAGAAAATTGCTTTCTGGTGATATGTCTTCTGATAGCTTTGTACGTATAGGTTTATCCATGATCCACCTTACAGCAGACCCTGGAGCATGAGAAAATTTCAGTCCTTGTTCTTCTTGTATATGCAAAAGGAATTTTTCGCTGAAAAAAGCCTTTTTTTCTATGTACTCTGTTCCTGGTGCTATGTGTACAACACCGCTATGAAGCAAAGGCAGGCTGGTTTCTTCCAGGTCGCATTCCTTTGCGCCAGGATTGATATGATACTTGATATAGCTTCTCATGGGATATGCAGAATGCAGCCATGCAGGCAAATAGGGTTCGCTATTTTGGAAACCAGACAAAAGATCAGGTAGCACATTTTCCAAATTGAGTTTCACCTGGATACCAAAATATTCTAGCATAAAATTCTGGATATAGGAAACCAGCGATTGCATAGAAATAGGATGAAAAGACCAAGATGCTTTTTTCCAAAATGCGTAGAGTACTAAAAAATTTTGCTTGTACGTTTCTTCCGCTATCCTGTCATTGAGATAGCTCAGAACTCCGCTATTGTTCCCTACGTTTTTATGATAAAAATGGTTTAATAGATCGCGATAATACTGTTTTTTGATCTTATCTGATTCATAGAAGGTATAGAAGAAGAAAAAAAGGGGTAAAATGCCCAAAGATCCATACCAGGAAGCAGATCCTAGAAAAAACAAGCTTAAAGCAATGGCAATGGATACAGCAAACATCATTCCTAAGTATATTTTTTTAAAAAAGGAAAATTTTAAAAAAATACCAGGGAATATGATGGGAAGATAGTCTTGCCTTATGTCTTGGAAAAGCTTCAGTAAGATAGGCTGAGGTAGATGAACGCTGCGGAGTTCTTCTCCTATGTTTTCCTGCGTGCTTTTAAAAAATTTCAAAGAGCTTTTTCGGAAAGGCTGAACCAGAATGGTAACTCTCTTGTAATACCATATTTCTCTGCGGTATTTATGCAGCCATAGAGTACGCCAGCTACGAAAGTATTTCGTGCCTAAAACAGGATCACGGTAGTAAACAAGAAATTCCTGGTACTTTTCTGATGGAAAACCAATGCTAATCCCATGAATCTGAGACTGGCGCAAAATATCTCGTATATCATACTCATTCATCTGCTGGTATTGGGCTTGCTCCAAAAATCGCTTGAATCGGTTGATAAGATTGTTGACATAGTACTGCTCTTCTGCTTCTGTGAGTGGGATAGGTGCTGATGTGTTTGGATTAAAAGGCTGATAATACCCATGAAGCTGGTCGGAAATATTTTTGAATTTATAGCTACAATAATGGTCAAAAAGTCGGGCAAAATGATCGAAAGCGTCCCAATCAGACTGTGGGAGATTGTCTCTCAATACCTTGGTGAATTGAGATTTTTCAACAGGAATAGATTCCTCAAACCATATTGACATAACATGATCCTTGGCTTATAGCATAAAGCAAAGAAATGAATTTTCTTAAAAATAATGATAGCAAAAGATTGACCTGGTTGTAAAGGCATTTTAAGAATCTAAAATTTTTTATGCACCTAAAAAAAAAGAAATATAAAAAAAATCAGGGGAAAATGTTGACCCAATTTTCCCCAAACTTTTATAGACATGACGGACTTTTTATAAAGTCCAAAGTTCATACAAAATACCCAGTATGATTTAGCGTACCGTAACATCCAGAAGGATATCAGAGGCAGTCAAAGAATCTACTACTGCCATGCTAGAATCCGTTACTTTCCCAACAAAAGCATAGCGTTTGCGGTTGGAAAGCATGGGGTATTTCTTGAAAATCATAAAGCGGCTATCGATTTCTTCTTCTTTTTCGCTGTTGTCTAAGATCAAAAGACCTCTTTGCAGCATCCTGTCTTTAATATCGGCTTTTACTTTGGGAGCAAAAGATCCTTTACCATTTCCTAAAGGACAGCCACTTTGGAGTGCATATTTAGAAATCTGATGGAAGTTGATTCCATTGAAGCAGCCTTTTTGTATCAGAGATACAAAAAATTCTGTGTTGTTGGGATATTCCTGGTCAAAGAGTTCTACTTCAAATTTACCCTTAGGTGTTGTAAACACGGCAACTCTGTTTTTAGGAGCATTGGCTACTTCGTTTTTGGCATCAGCAGGCTGCTGTTTTTGAACCCATTCTATTTCTTCTTTTAGAACATTCCATTCCTGCAATTGTAGCAAATTTGCCTGAAGCGGATGGTTAGGGTATGTGCTTGTGATGTAATTATAATAATACAGAGCTTGTCTTGGCTGGTTGTTGAAGAAATAAAGCTGTGCCAGGCAATATGCCAGCCAGGGAGCAGCATTGGTTCTCTGTGCATTGGCGAATTGCTCTTCCACTCTTTTGATATTGTATTCTCTTACTATTTTGTTTTTCAGAGGATTAGGAATGTTGCTCACGGGAAGCAATTCCAGGGTTGTTACATTGTCTTGTTTTATTTCTTCTGGCAAAGAATTGACATCACCCAGAGCCTGCTTTACAGAGGCTACCAGGTCAGGATGCAAATCTTTTACCAAAAGGTTTGCAGAGCTAAGATGCCCTGTTGTCATGTTGCTCCAGACTTCGCTCAGAATTTCCCAGCTTTTCTGTGATGCTGCTTGCAAAGACGTAATGTATGAATAGGAGAAAACAAAAACCAAAACCAACGCAATGCTAGAAAGCAAAAGGGTTTTTTGGTGCTTATTCCACAAATCAACATACTGCTGTGGTACAGGACTTTTTTCTTGCTGTGTCAATTTTTTCTGCTGTTTTTTTTGCTTTTTCATAGATTGAATTATTCCTTCTTATCAGAACGTACAACTTTATATAAACACAATGCTGTTTCTAATAGACAGCGTAATTGGCCTAAAGGATATATGGTGTTGCGGTCGCTTGGCGATTCTTCAGGGCGCGGGTGTACCTCAAGAAAAAGGCCATCACAGCCTGCGGCAACAGATGCTTTTACAAGGTATGGAACCATTTCGCGCTGGCCGCCTGTTTCGCCTTG
>JABWCH010000272.1 GCA_013359215.1 Candidatus Brocadiia bacterium
ATTGGTGCTTCCACAGGAGGCACTCAGGCTTTGAAAGAAATTTTTACTTGTTTGCCTGTCAATTGTCCTGGAATCGTTGTGGTTCAGCACATGCCTGAAGTTTTTACCAAGGCTTTTGCCGAGCGCCTGGACAAAGATTGCGATGTTGAAGTTAAGGAAGCCCAGGATGGGGATACTGTACAGAATGGACGTATCCTGATAGCTCCTGGTAATTTCCACATGATGCTAAGGCGCAGTGGCAAACGCTATTATGTGCAGATTCGTAGCGGAGGACAGGTTTGCTATCACAGACCGTCTGTTGAAGTTTTGTTTCGTTCTGTTGCCAAGGCAGCAGGCGCGAACGCTGTTGGTGTTCTGTTGACAGGAATGGGCTACGATGGAGCGCATGGCTTATTGGATATGAAAAAAGCAGGTGCTAAAACCATTGCCCAGGATGAAAAAAGCTCTATTGTTTTTGGAATGCCAAGAGAAGCCATTGAGCTAGGGGCTGCCGACAAGGTTTTGCCTTTGGATAAGATTGCAGAGGAAATGCTTAAGCTGGCAATTTGATCCATGGGACAATTTGTCTTCAATAAATTATAGAAACTAAGAAGTGAGATGTTTGCCAAAAAGGCAAAGATTTTTATTGCGAATAAAACGAATGCTCGAATTGACTATTATATCATTTAAGTCTATCTGGAAAGGGTTTTCTTTATGTTGAAGAATATGACATTAAGGCAAAAGATGTTGTTTGCCTTCTTAGCTGTTGGATTGTTGCCTTTTGTTTTTATTAGTATTTATGCTCTCTGGCAGAGCAGCGCGGCTTTGACTCATGCCACCATTGAAGAACTGGAGTCCATTGGAAAAAATCGTGATATTATAATTGAAAGCTATATGCACGAAATTCAGAATGATCTGGAAACAGCAGTTGGTATATTGAATATTCTTAGGGCAGAAACTCATACTAAGATATACAAAATACACGACCATAAAAAAGCAATGGTAGAAAAATACTTCCAGGACAAATTCACTGATGTCCAGGTGCAGGCAGGCAACCCAAACATAGTGCAGGCACTTCTTAGTTTTGAAGAAGCCTTCAATGCAGAGGGAAAAAAAGTTGGCGGAGCTAAATGGAAAGAATCCAGCGATAAGTATCGTCGGTGGATAGAACAATATAAAAAAGAAAAAGGCTACTATGATGTGTTCCTGATCAACCGCCAGGGAGATGTTGTTTTTACCATTATGGGTGAATCCGACCTGGGCAAAAATCTGGTAGGGCTGGAAATGAGAGAAACGGGTTTGGCCAAGGCATACCAGCAAAGCACTAGCACCGAAGGAATTGCCTTTGCAGACTTTGAACGGTATGCACCCTCTGCTAACAAGCCTGCTTCTTTTATAGCTTTTCCTATAAGAAAGGCAGAGGATTCCAGCACCATAGGAGTTTTTGCTATTCAGGTAAACATCGATGAAATCAATGAATTCATGAAAGACCGCACAGGGCTTGGAAAAACAGGCGAGAGTTTCTTGCTGGGTACTGACGGCAGATTGAGGTCAGACACAGCTTTCTCTACAAGCTATACAGTGGATGCTATGTTTTCTGACACAACAGGGAAAAACAGAATTGTCACAGACATTAGCCGCCAGGCTCATAGTGGCAAAAGTGGACTTCTGGAAGCCACTGCCTATACAGAAAAAAAATGCCTGATTATCTTTTCTCCTGTCAAAATAGCGAATGTTACCTGGGGCATTTTTACAGAAATGGCTTTGGAAGAGTCGTTCTGCCCTGTGGATGCAACAGGCAGAGACCATTGGGCGCATCTCAAAGAAGTTTTGGGACTACACGATCTTTTCTTGTTTACCAATGATGGGTATATGTTCTATAGCGTTGCCAAAGAAGCAGACTATCAGACCAACATGCTCACAGGAAAGTATCGCAATACTAACCTGGGAAAACTAGTAAGCAAAGTAATAAATGCCAAACAGTACGCCTTTGCTGATTTTGAACTTTATGCTCCCAGCGACAATAAGGCAGAAGCTTTTGCTGCTCAGCCTCTTTTGGATGCCAATGGGAAAGTAGAGCTGATTGTTGGCGTGCAGATCAACACAAAAAAGATCAACGAAATCATGCAAGAACGCACAGGTATGGGCAAAACAGGAGAAGCCTACCTTGTTGGTCCAGATAAGCTGATGCGTTCGGATTCCTTTTTAGCTGCTACAACCCATTCCGTGCAGGCTTCTTTGGAGAATCCCACAAGGGGCTCTATGGACACAGAACAGGTTCGGGATGCCTTAGCAGGAAAGCATGGTACAGGAATCATGAAAGACTATCGAGGGCAGTCTGTCCTTTGCAGCTATTCTCCCGTAAAAATCCCTGGCCTGGAAAAAGAATGGGCCATGATCGTAGAAATCGATGAAGCAGAAGCCTTTGCCGTTATCTCTGCTATGAAATGGACAATGTTCCTTTTGGGGATTTTTGGCCTTGCTGTTATCGTTGTGAGTGCTTTGCGTCTTGCTAATTCTATTAGCGTGCCGATTACCAACATGGTAACGTCTCTGGCTTCTGCCAGTGACCAGATTTCTTCTGCTGCACAGCAAATGTCTTCTGCAGGACAGCAGATTTCCGAGGGTGCTTCTGAACAGGCCAGTACTTTGGAAGAAGTCAGTTCTTCTCTGGAAGAGATGACCTCTATGACCCGCCAGAATGCGGACAATTCCACCCAGGCAGAAAAATTGGCTCTTACTGCCCAAAAGTCTTCCCAAAATGGAAATGGCGAGATGCAATCTCTTAAAACCACTATGGAAGAGATTTTTGTTGGCGCAACGGAAATGCAAAAGATTATCAAAAATATCGAAGAGATCGCTTTCCAGACCAACATGCTGGCACTCAATGCTGCTGTAGAGGCTGCTCGAGCTGGTGAGCATGGACGTGGTTTTACTGTAGTTGCAGAAGAAGTGCGTACTTTGGCTCGCAAGTCTGCTGAATTTGCTAAGACAACGGCTGCTCTGGTTATGGATACCACAGACCAAATTCAGAAAAGCAATGCTGTTGCTCAAAAAACAGTGGAATCTTTCAACGAGATTCTGGAAGGAACGACCAAAGTCAGCGAATTGATGGGCGAAATTGCTGCCGCCAGCCAGGAACAGGCTCGTGGGCTTAGCCAGATCACCCAATCCGTCACAGAAATGGACAAAGTCGTACAGGAAAATGCAACCACGGCTGAAGAAGGTGCTTCGATCAGCGAAGAGCTGAGTGCTCAGGCTGTCAATCTCAATTCTATGGTTCATAACCTTGCTGGTATTATTGGGTTAAAAACCGATGAATTAGGCAAAAAAGAGAGAAAAGAACTCAGAGGGAAAAAACAGCCTCAGGCAGTAAAACAAGCTGCACCTCATGCACCACAGTCTAAATTGCAACCTAAAGTCAATAAATCGGAACGTATGCCAGTTCGACCTGAAGAGGTCATTCCTTTGAATGAAGACGAATTCAAGGATTTCTAATTTCTTTTCCCTGATTTTACATTTTCTTTGCACTATCCTGTTTTGAGGTAGTGCAAAGGTTTTTCTGGCACACTATGTAGGAGCCTTTTTATGGTTGACTCGTTATGGGAAGAAATTGTCGAGAGTATTGATAACCTGGTATTGGAAGCAGTGGAATGCGATCTTTCTGATCTAGGCTCAGTCATTAAAGTTCATGACCATCTGATGGAACTGGTAATGTCGCTCTCGGAGAGTCCTCATGTTGCACTAAGCAAAATTGCCCAGCGTGCGGCTGAGCTGGCAATGAGTATAGTTTTGCAAGAGGCCAAAGATCCTGAATTTAACTTGCAGGTGGTTACGGAAACCACGGCTACTTTGCAGGTCATGGCAAGAGAAATTCTAAATGGAAATAGTCCTAAATACATTCCTGTTCCTAATGGGCTTGGTTTAGATAGTGAAGTGCTATTTGCAGAGCCTAAGCCTGTTGTTAAAGAAGAAAAAAAGCAAGAAGTTCCAATCCAGATCAAAAAACAAGAACCTGTGGCAAAAGCTCCAGCAGAGCCTGTAGCAAAAGCTCCAGAAAAGCCTGTTCCTGCTGTTCCTCCTGTGGTAAAAGAGAAAGAAGTGCCTGTTGTAAAAAAGACAGAGGCTGCCAGGGAAATTGCGCCAGCAAAAGAAGCTATAATGCCTCCTGGCCGTTACCCCAAATTCGATATGTCTTCTTTTACTCCTTCTCATCTGTCAGACTATTTGAGTGAAATGGATGAGCTACTTCTAAGTGCTGAAGACAAACTCATGGAATGCGAAAAGCATTCTTCCTCAGAAACAATACAAGAATTGTTTGGTGTTTTCCATACCATCAAAGGTGTTTCTGGGATCATTAAGCTAAGCGATGTTACAGAAATAGCCCATACCTCGGAAATGCTTCTGGAAGAGGCTTCTGTGCTTCCTAAAGAAGCCCTGGATTTGCTATTTCAGGTTGTGGATATTTTTAAATCATACAACCAATCTTTGCGAAATTTCCATGAGAAAAAAGCATTTTTGGAAGTGCCGCCAATACAAAATATACTTTCCAGGCTTTCTTCTATAAAAATAGAAAAAGATCTGCAAAAAGAAGAGCTTGAGAAAGAAATTCCTTTTGAGGAAGTGGATTTTTCAACAGAGGAAAAAACAGGCCAGGAACAGGAAGATAAGTATCTTAAATCAGAGTATATGCAGAAAGATGTCAAGATCAAGACAGCCTATATTGATGCTTTGATGGATGCTGTTGGTGAGCTTGTTATTGCGCAGACTATGGTAGACAATGATGCCGAAGTTCTCCGAATCGGAAATGCCCAGACTTTACGCAATATAGCCACCATGAGAAAGATCACACGCCAGTTGCAGCAACTTTCCATGTCTATGCGCATGGTTACAGTACAAGCCACCTTCCATACTATGGCGAGAATGGTTCGCGATCTGGCATCGGAGCAAGGAAAGCACATTGAGGTTATCATTAGCGGAGAGCAGACAGAATTAGACCGCAATTTGATCGAGGCAATGTATAATCCTCTGGTTCACCTAGTTCGCAATGCTGTGGATCATGGGATTGAATCGGAATCAGAACGTATTAAGGCTAAAAAAGATAAATCCAAAATCTATCTTAAAGCCTACCATCATGGCGGCAACATTGCTATTGAAGTAAGCGACAATGGAAAAGGTCTGGATCGTGATAGGATTCTAAAGCATGCTGTTGAAAAGAATTTGCTTCAGGCTGACCAAAATTATCCTGATGATATGATCTGGCAAACGATTTTTCTACCAGGTTTTTCTACAAGCGAACAGATCAGTAAAATTTCTGGTCGTGGTGTTGGTCTGGATGTGGTGAAGAAAACCATTGAGCGTTTCCGTGGACACGTGGATGTTTTCACAGAGGCTGGAAAAGGAACAACCTTCCGCATCAGTTTGCCTTTGACATTGGCTATTATTGAAGGCATGCTCGTTAAAGTGGATGGTGAGCGTTATATCATTCCTTTGATCAACATTGAAGAATTTATCCAGATGAATCCAGAAGACATTTCCACAGTTACAGGAAGAGGTGAAGTGGTTATGCTGCGAGGGGACGTTGTTCCTATCTTCAGGCTGCAAAATCTATTGAATACGCATGGAATGGAAAGAAAAGAAAGCTCTATTGGAGTGATTGTATCCTGGGATCAGAAGCGTTGTTGCTTGCTTGTGGATGAGCTGATGAACCAGCAGCAGGTTGTCATTAAAAATTTAGGCAGTGACTTCAATAAATTGATTGGAATCTCTGGCATGTCCATTTTAGGAGATGGCCGGGTCGCACTGATACTAGATGTCCAAAATATTTTAAGCTTTGCACTAGCTTGTGCTAATAGCTAAACCAGGGAGGAATGAAATGCAAGACCTTGAAAAAAATTTGCCAGGGAATATCAGTGGAAAGTATTTGACTTTTAATCTGGCAAAAGAAACTTATGGCATCGAGATTCTCAAGGTTCGTGAAATCATCGGAATGATTGAAATTACACCATTGCCACAAACGCCAAATTTTGTCAAGGGACTGATCAATTTGCGTGGCAAGGTCATAGCCGTCATTGATTTGCGAACCAAGTTTGGGCTAGAAGAAAAGCCTTACAGCAACGAAACTTGTATGATTATCGCTGATCTTGTGGAAAAACAGATTGGATTGATCATTGATTCTGTTTGTGAAGTAATCGATATTCCTGATTCTTCTGTAGAGAAAACGCCTTCTTTTGGCTCACAGATCAACACTGCTTTTATTAAAGGCATTGGAAAAGTAGACAAGCAAGTTATTATCTTGTTGGACATTGAAAAAGTTCTTAATAGCGAAGAGTTGGTAAAAGTGCAATCCCTGATGTAGGAACGCAATCCATCACAGAAACGGTATAGAGCATGGAGCAAGAATATCAAGAAAAGCAGGAAGGACGTTTAGGTACATTTTTAAAGCCACTGGCTGATCGAGAATTCCAATATTTGAGTTCTCTTGTATACCAATACTGTGGTATAAATTTGCATGAGGGTAAGCGGGAGTTAGTCCGCGCCAGGCTTTGCAAGAGGCTTCGTGAATTAAACTTAGATTCTTTTGTGGACTATTGCAGATATTTGCAGGAAAAAAATCCTCCAGAAGAAATCACGCTTTTGCTGGATACTCTATCTACAAATCTGACTAGTTTTTTTCGTGAAAAACAGCATTTTGATTTTCTACAGCGCGAGCTTCCGAATCTTTTGCGCCAAAAAAAAACAAAGGGAAGCTCTCGATTGCGGCTGTGGAGTACGGCATGCTCTAGTGGAGAAGAGCCTTATAGCATGGCTTTGGTTGTAGCAGAAGCCATTGTGTCAACAGGAGTACACTGCGATGTCAAAATTTTGGCTACGGATATTTCGAGCAGCATGCTTAGAAGAGCAGAAGCTGGATGCTACAGCCAGGAAAGAGTCAAAGACATTTCCCCTGCCTTGAAGTTCAAATATTTTCAATATGAAGATGGTCAATATACAGTAAACCCTGAATTGAAAAAGATCATTGCTTTCCGTAAGCTTAATGTGATTGGCCCATGGCCTTTCCAGGGGCCATTCGATGTTATTTTTTGTAGAAATATGATGATCTACTTTGATAAGGAAACGCAACTGGAATTAGTAGGTCGTCTTCATCAATGCCTTACAGAAGATGGCTATCTTTTTGTAGGGCATTCGGAAAGCCTGATTGGTATTAGTCATGCTTTTCGTCACATTCAACCAACAGTGTATCAAAGAATTTAAATTTTTCAGTAGAAAGGCTATTTTTTATGGGACAGAAACTTGTATCTTACTACCAAAAAGCAAAAGACATTGCTGGTGCTAAAGGAAAGATTGAATTGATCAAATTAGTAGGTTTGGCAGAAAGCCAGGCTGAAGCTATGCCTGATTCTCCTGAATTGGTTGCCAAATTTGAACAAGCTTTAAAGCAAATCAAAGCCTAATGCTTAATTTAATGCCATATTAAGGACAAATTGCCAGTAACGCTGTTAACTTAAGCAGAAGTAGCCTACGTGAACG
>JABWCH010000273.1 GCA_013359215.1 Candidatus Brocadiia bacterium
AGTTGAAGTAAAAATCAAAGTATCTAGTCATCAGCTTAGATCTTTTTATCAGATAAGTTGACTTATGTTACCCTCATTTCTGGCGTCAGCTTCTCTCTACTGGTAAAATAAACACCTGTTTTCGCTCTAAAATTACTGAAAATTACTGATTTTACTGAATTTTGACGTAGCTATGCCTTTTAGTGATAACAAAATCACCAAAAATCATCTTTTGAAGGCTCTTGAGAGTACTCATCTACTGTAGGTGGACCTCTCCAGTCTATAGCTTCCATCGCAACAAACACACTCACCTCATTTAAACTCTTTAAAATGGCTCGAATAACAACCTTATCTTTAATGACAGCTATCTGCTCTAGACGACCTTGGCACTTGGGGCATATAGTGACATCAATTTTAAACACTCTTTTTAGCATCTCGGACCAACGCATACGTTCACGTTTTATTTTTTTATCCAGTAATAAATCACTTGTAGAGACGGCTTCCTCCATAGAAGGCTTATCTGGCTTTGGTTTTGTGACTATCTTTTTTCTATCTTTAAAATTAGGGGCAAAAACTCCAAAGTACCTCACCATGTTAACCTTGGCTGGAGGAATTAAGGCAACAAGTCTTGCAATAAAATCTAAATGCGAAAAACCAACTTCCTTAGTTCCATCTCGCCAGGGAGTTTTTAATCTATACACTAAAGAATTTGGAAAACTCTCCATTAACCTTTCCGTAGCTACGGGGCCTCTTGCCATGTAGCGAATTAGTTTTTCTAATTTCTTACGGTCGTTTTTTACAATTAATACTCTGGCATTTAAACTAAAACCCTCGACATTCACTGAATAAGGATCATTGTCTTCAGGATCTACTTCAATTTTATGAATCCCATACCTGCGAAGAGCATTTCCCGCTCGTTCTCCAAAACCTGCTTTTTGCCCAATGGACATTTTAGAAATATCTCCCAATAAAGACTCATTAAATTCACTTTGATTTTGTTCATTTTCATCAACTCCTAGATTTTCAACGAGTTTAATGACTTTACTTTGAATTTTTGTGGTTAATAAAAAAAGCTCTTCCTTAGTAGGTGGATGTAATTGAAAAAACTTATACTCTTCTTCCAACTTATAAAAAACACCATCTGCAAATAAGGAGTGAAAATGTACATTTAAATTTAATGCTGAACCAAATCTCTGAATAAAAGTTACAGAACCTAATTTTGAGTTTCTAATTCCATATCTTTTAGCTTTCTTTTTTTGATAAGAATTTATTGTTTGAATAAATATTGAGAGAATCTTATTGGTTAAGTTTGGATTATAAGCCATTAAAAATCGAAGTTTATACGGAAATGAAATCACCCACTGCCTATACGCTACTTTAGGTAATACTTGATCCACTAAATGAGCTGCCTCATCATTCATTCTTCTAGCACAACAACTAGGACAAAAGCCTCTGCGCTTGCAGCTAAAAGCCACCACTCCAGAGTGCCGACAATGATGACAATAAGTTCTAACTATACCAAACTCTGGAATACCACATTTTAAATAATCCTCAAATTCGTCTCTAATAAAATGAGGAATGCTTTTTCCTAATCGTGATTGTTCTTTTAAAAACAACGACCAATAGGTTTGCACTGTCCGATATAAAAGGTTTTTTTCCGGCCGATGACGTGTATAGGGATTTGTAAAAGCATTAGGAGCTACAGCAGCCATTTATATAAATGGCTGCAATTCCTAAGCTCTATAAAATATCACTATCTAGTACTCCGCTTGACTTTTTAGCCTCCGAAGGTCGTGGGATATCCACTGAGAACTCAAGCCTTGCTTTTAACTCCCGATTCTCAGCTAGTAGCGTTGTTCTATCTTTTTCTAAATTAGCAACTTTTGTTTTTAAATCAGCTACACTATTAGCTATTATCACATCTAACTTCTCTTCTTTTTCATCAAGTCGTTTTCTTTTATAGCCAGTTCGTTCTTCCACAATCTTTTCAATATAAGAAGATATTTTTTCTTTATCGTTTCTTGATAGCCACCAATAAAATAAAGGTCCTCCTAAAAATAAACACCATAAAGCTATCCAACCCATCTCCTGACGATCATAAATCACACCCTCATTAGCTTTTTTTCTTAAAGACTCAAAAGGAGCATCTTTATATAAATTAGATCTTTCTTCGTTAAATATTTTATTGGCTTCAGGCCAATCAAGATAATATTGCCCAGTTAAATTTCCTTTTTTATCAACAACAACTGACCTCACAGAACCAGAAAAAAACACTACCATCACTAAAAATATTAACACCGCGTAACTTACTACAAGACTACGATAATGAACTAAATCTGACTTGTCTTCTCCTATTTCTGTCATCATCCAAAGTACAAAACCCACTACTAACGACCCTGTAACAAGCGGCAATACATAAAATATAAAATAAGGCCAAAACAAAATTAATCCGTAAAATACCCCAGCAACAGCCAGTCCTCCTATAATAACAAATAATAAAAAATTCTCAGCATGGTCATTTTGAGTACTCATAACTACACCTTCTCTGCCACGCCCCGTGGCCATAGTTTTGATAAAAAGTGACTATAAGATTCAATAACAAATCCCTCTGATTTGCCAGCAATGGACTTTAAATCATTATAAATCCTATCCGTAAAGCCCACCCAAAACACCCTATGAATTAAAGGCTTATGAATCCCCATCACACTCAAAAATCCATCTCTCTTTTCTTCATACCTACTTTTTTTCCGCGGAGTGGTTTCAATTTCAAAAGCAATTCTTTCCCCTTTTGAGGAAATAAAAATCCCATCTGGCACAAGTTCTGATGGCAATTCATGCCAAGAAAACTCACTCTCAAAACCTTGTGCGCGTATCTTTCTCTCTGGCAACCAGCGAATAATCTTTCCTGTGCGCTCTATTGCGATCCGACAATCATTTACCTTCGTATCATGATCATAGTTCCTAAAATCAATCTGATTAATGACTTTAAGATCCGCTAAATGGGATCTTCTAGATCTTAAAATTTGTACCGCCTTGTTTGTAACTAAGTACAAACTCTTAGCTTCTGAGAAAACTTTTTCTGATTTTAAAAAACCATTTCGCTTTAAAATTTGAAGCCTCTGACGGGTTACAAAAAGACCCTTTGGCAAAGGATCAGAAATACTTTCCCGGCAATCAAAAAAGCGAAAATAAATCTGCTCTAATGAAGCAAATTTTTGCTCTAAAATAAACCCAAAGATATCCAAATCCCGATCCGTCAGTCTAAAATTTTTAACATCTGTTTTTTTTAAAACTGATTTTAATTCGCTATTTAAATTATTATCATTTACTTCTAAACTGTTACTTTCTATTTCCATCACCATAACCTCTCATACTCATAAAGCCTAAAAACTTTCTTCCACATCTAATTACCTACCTATAAACTTAATTGACTATCCTGTAGAGCCATCGCTTCGTGACCACTTCATCTCGTAGGGAGGGGGTGGTCACGAAGCGATGGAGGATCAACAAATCACCTAACTTATTGAAATCATTTGATCTCATGGATTATTTTTTACTCAAAAGTCCTCAAAGCAAAATAGGATGATTTTGAGGACTTTACAAACGGAGTTGTATTTTAAAAGATAGCTTTTGGAAATAGGAATTGTTTACAAAATAGGCATATGCATGAATTTTGTGTTTAACAGCCCGTGGCTGAATTTTAGCTTGTTAGGCACGAAAGCCATTAATACAATACTTAAAACGCAACAGAGCATGATTTTGAGCTTCACAGCAATATTTTAAAATATGATAAATACAATTATTTCATTTTAGTCTAAATTAACTGAATCAAGAATTTTCACTAACAGAGCTCGAAGTTTAGGCATATCCACCTTGCATGTTGACCAGACAATTTCCTCATCGATCTCAAAATATTCATGAGCTACTCGATTTCTCATGCCTTTAATTTGCCCCCAAGGGACTTCAGGATACTTTCGTTTAACCTCGATAGGAATATGATTGCCTGCCTCTCCAAGGATTTGAATACATGCCAGTGATGCCAAAACCGCAGCACGATCACTTTTAAAAAGTTCAACGTTTGAATGCTTAACAATAGCACTAGCTTCATCAATGGCTTTAATCATGTCATTTATTCGAATAATCCACGACCTAGGCGACACGCAAAGCCTCGCGCATAATTTGATCCTTTAACAAAGGATGTAGCTTTGTTCCAATATCCACCCGAGCATTAAGTTTTTTTGTTAAAAATTGCTCAAGATCATAAAGAGTAAAAAATGAAGCTGAAAATTGAGGTTCAAAAATTACTAAAAGATCAATATCACTTTTTTCTGTTGCCTCACCACGAACGACTGACCCAAAAAGATAAATTTCTTTAATACCAAATTTCTGCCGAAGTTCTATCTCGTTTTTTTTAATTATTTCTTCAACCATCTTTGCGTTATATTTCATATCTGAACTCCTAAGTTTTTATATTCCTCAAAGGCGACCTTTTCAAGAAGTTCTGAACTTGTTACAAATCCCTTATGTTTATCTTTTACTGAATCTAAGAACCCTGGGTGTTGTCCCAAATACTCTTTAAAACTAGCCACAAGTTTCATTTCCACTGATCTTTTTTGATTCTCTTCAGCTTGTCGAATACGTTCTAGTTCTAGTTCTAGTTCTTCCTGCAAAGATTCTGAGTACTTTTGGCTAATATACTCTCTGCCTGTTCCAAGAACTCCAAAAAGAATATTAGCTATATTACCTGTTTTACCATGTTCAATGTCGAAACTTAAAGCTGTTAAACTATTATCAACAATTTCTTTAGTCGTTTTTCCTGAGGTAATAAGATTTTGAAGGTTAACAACAGAAATACCAAATCGACGTAAATTTTCAGGAAGCTCTATAGTATTAGTATTTATATTTAAATTATTACTACTACTACTATAGGAGGGCTCTGCTAACGTATACGCTAACGCTTTAGGAGACGCATTGCTAACGGTTTGCTCACGCTCTGCTAACGCTTTCTCTGACGAAAGGTGTATTCTTATGATCTGAAATACCTCTTTATCTAGGGAAAATTTGCGCCATCCAGAACGCCCTAAATGTACTTGA
Source organism: Candidatus Brocadiia bacterium (assembly GCA_013359215.1). Taxonomy (GTDB): domain Bacteria; phylum Planctomycetota; class Uabimicrobiia; order Uabimicrobiales; family JABWCH01; genus JABWCH01. Next base: position 5,074 of record JABWCH010000273.1, read on the forward strand.
GTTACCTTAATGAGGCATTTTTCTTCTTGGAGCCTAAATATAAGATTTCTCAAGCGAACTGAACTTACGTCGAGCGATTTTAAGAGCTCTTCCGTGGTTACAATTTGAGTTTCAAGAGAGCCTACTGATTCGCACTTTTGAAAAATAAAAAAGAGCAATTTTTTTTCTTTTCCAATTAAGCCCAAAACATCACTTTCCGCTAACGGTTTGCTAACGGACTGCTCACGAGTAGCTAACGCTTTAGGAGACGCATTGCTAACGGTTTCTTTTTTAAATCCACTTTCCGCTAACGGTTTGCTAACGGACTGCTCACGAGTAGCTAACGCTTTAGGAGACGCATTGCTAACGGTTTGCTCACGTTCTGCTAACGGTTTTAACTCCGATGAACTAGCACTTGCCACACGGTTATCTAAAGACTTGTTGCCATTTTGACTCAACTTTGGCTCATGAAGTACTGTCTCTCTGTTATCCGGTTGTTTCTCAATTGTTGAATTTCCAGCTAATGATTTAGTTGCATTGTCAAAAAAAGACTGAGGAGCAAATGCTATAGGCTGAGAGGAGTTTTCCTCATCTTCCATAAGACGTAAAAAATCGGCAGAAGAAATTTTCTTTTTCGACACTAGATCATCCTAGAAATGTTTTTAGTTAAGTTCTTATAACCCTCAGCTGCTCTGGATTCTGCAAATTCATAAATAATCTGCTTTTTAACCTGTGCTTTTTTAATTGTTGAATCAATACCGATAGGTTCAAATACTTGGCATTTACTACTAAACTTAGTCTTAATTGCCTCATAAGCCTGTTGGGATACCGTTGTTCTTTTGTCGAACATAGTAGGTACAATTCCAAGAATTGTCGGACTTTTTTCATAAAAATCTTCGATGATCTTTTTTTGTTCAAATAGATAATTAATATTTGAAATAGCGAATGCATCCATAGTAGCTGGAATTAGCCAGTAATCTGCAAATGTCATGAAATTCAAAAGCACGAGGTTCATAGCAGGACTACTGTCTATAATACAGTAATCATACTGAATATTTTGTTTTTTAAAGCGACCCTTAAGTGTTTCTTCTCTGCGGTGAAATGCCGCCATTCGTATATCTGCCTCTGAAAGTTTGCGAGAGGAAATCATAACGTCGATATGACTATCTCCTACTGGGATTTTTTGAATAGCATCTTCAAAAGGAGTGTCTTCAACTAAGAATGAAGAAAAATCTTTATCGCTATTTTGAAGCTTTAAACCGAAGTAAGTCTTAATGCTTCCTTGTGGATCTCCATCGATTAGCAAAATCTTAGTTTCGGGTTTCAGCAACTTTAAGCCCGTAGCTACGGCTACAGCTGTCGAAGATTTTGCAACGCCGCCCTTAATATTAGTAACAAGAAGTGTTTTCACGAGAATCTCCTTTGGTCTAAATAAATTAGATATGAGCAATGGAGATGGATCAATAAAATTTTTAATAAGCTATGCGTTATTTTTTATCGTTAAATTCCTATAAAGTGTTCCTTTTGAAATCCCAAGTGTTTTACAAATCTCAGAGACGGGAATATGAGAGCGGTGTAAGGCTCGAGCCTGTTCTATTTTGTTTGTGTCCATCAATCTTGGCCGTCCACCTTTTCTACCTCTTTCAGCAGCAGCCTTGAGACCAGCAATAGTTCTTTCTTTTATAAGTTCTCGCTCAAATTCTGCTAACGAGCCAAATATATGTAAGAAGAGTTTTCCGCTGGCGGTAGTGGTGTCAATATTTTCCTGAAGTGATTTAAAACCAACACTTCGGTCGTTAAGTATCTGCACAAGCTCTATTAAATGCTTAAGACTGCGACCAAGGCGATCAAGCTTCCAAACAACAACAGTATCTCCAGGGCGAATGTATTTTAAAAGTTTATTCAAACCTTCGCGCTCAGATTTTGAACCGCTGATGGTATCCTCAAAGACCTCGTTACAGCCACTTTTTAAAAGAGCATCTTTTTGTAAGTCCAAGTTCTGATCCACAGTTGAAATTCTTGCATATCCTATAAGCATAATAAAACCTTCCAATGTATATAATAAAAGAGTTCCAAAAACGGTTATAGATGTCCATTTTAAAAATAACAGCAAACGGTAGTTTTAAGACGGGTTTTGAGACCAAAAGTTACTCGTAACATAAAACTTTTATGTTACGAGTAACTAAGAAGTAAAAAGTTTTATAAACGTGCGTTTTTGAGGAGGCTAAAAAAATCCACTTATTGGTAAGTGGAGATGGGACTTTTCAAGTTGTAAGCCCTCTGAATTCACTTTCTCTAAAAATAAACTTATCCAAAATATAAATGTTGATGGTGAAATTCAAACTTTCGTGTATAATGAAGTAAAATATGATGTTATAAATTCCAACGTGACCGTAGATTTGGGAAAAAAACATTCTTTTAGTAAAACGCCAGATTCAAAAAAATTAACATTT
>JABWCH010000274.1 GCA_013359215.1 Candidatus Brocadiia bacterium
ATACAGGATTAGCGTAGAGCTACAAACTGGAAGTTCGTTTACAGGTACTACTTGTATCCTTGTGTCACGTCCCTACTCGACTAGCAAGTAGGGTATATACAAACACATTCCTCAGTGGTCTTTAGTCTAAGAAATCCTTACTACAAAAATTAGCCTATCTGGCTATTTTTTTCAACACACTGGCAAGGAACATGCCCACATTTATAACAGCATTTTTGGTATTTTCGAACAGCTTCTTCGAGATTGATTCCAGAAAGGTTGGCTAGAGTAACAAGCCAGGCAAAGCAATCTGCGAATTCTTCGGACAATTCTTGAGGTTTGTTCCTGTGCAAGGCTCTGGCAAGTTCGCCTACTTCTTCTATAAACCAGACAAAGGTCTTATCCAGACCTCTTTTTCTGTCTTTTTCTCCATAAATCTGTTCAATCCAATTTTGAAACTCAGAAATTTTCATTTTAAACTTTCTTTGAAAAGAATCAAGAGGGAAATTAGGAAGTTTTTTTTCTGACCACAGTGCCTGCAATGCGATCATGCCAGTTCAGGCTTTTTTTTCGGAGCAGAAAAAAAAAACAAAAAGGCAATGCACAATAAAAGAGAATTATTCTCCAAAGCGCAAGCCCTAAATCCACTTTTTCCTCTGTTTTTCGGCAGATTTCTAATCCTAAAAGCTTTTTTCCTAAAGTCATCCCCAGTATACCTTCTAAAAACAAAAAATAAAGCAAAAAAAGGGCAATACTAAGAGGCATTGGCATAGAATATATAAAAAAGATACTTCCTAGAAGAAAAGCATCTAGGCTAAAAGCCTGGATTTTCTCTCCAGAAGAAGCGAGGCAGAAGCGATCCTCAGCAGGCTGATAGATTTTTCTTTGCCCTTGATGCAAATCTTCCAACATAGCCATAGCATCAGGATAAAAGGGACTCTTTTCCTGGAGCTGCTTTAAAAGAAGCAATGCTGGCATATCCTTTGGATGCTGGTTTCTACTCATACAACGCAAAATGAGTTTTTCTATGATGTTTCCCAAATCTACCATATCTTTTGAAGGTAAAGTTTCAGGGCTAGTATTCCATCCCCAATCGCTCAGATAGATATTGTAAGGCGATTGAAAAAGCACGTTTTCTTCCTTGATGCTGCCATGTACGATATTCTGAGAATGCAGGCAGACAAGAGCAAGCAAAATAAACCTTATAATTTCCAGTGCCTTTTCCGAACACATATTGCTATGCAAAAGAGACTTCAAATTCCCTTTATCCATAAAAGGCATAATAAGATAAGGAATTTCATACTCGAAATCTAGTTTTAGAAATTTCACCAGATAGGGATGACAAGGCTCTAAAAGCTTTGTTTTTTGTCTTTGCAAATGGGAAAAATCACAAAAGAAAAATTTTATGCAAACCAAACATTTCCCATAACCACTTTGCGCTTTCCATACCTCAGAAAAATCCCCCTGAGGCAATTTTTCTAAAAGAATATATTCCTGAAACCTTTGCCCTTCTCGAAAAAGACTTTCCAAAATTTTCCCCTTAAAAAAAATTTGTATATATATATATAGGTATTTGTTCAAAAGTTTTTGTACCTATTGCAACATATTGATAAAAAATAATTAATCGCAGAGGCACAGAGGTCGCAGAGAAATTATATAGTTCTTTTTTTCTTCTCTGCGTTCTCTGTCTCTCTGCGGTGAAATCTTATGTCTTGAAAAGTCCAAGATTAAAGATTAATACAAAGACTTTTGAGCAGTTACCTATCATTGTCAAAATATGGTTTCCATTTTACCAGAGGAATTTTTGTTACTAAATAAAAATTATGTCTTAGATATAAAAGCTTGCATAAAGAAAAGAAAAATGTAAAATAGTATCTCTATACTATCATGCTTTCAATCACATCGTGATAGAATTTTGTAGAGAAGAAAAGGGTATTTTTTCAAAGGACAATGTATTATGAAAACTTTTTTCTCTTGTATTATTTTATGCCTTGCACTATTCTCTTGTCTTTCGGGACAGCAAGCAGAACAAAGCACAGAAATTGGTATCGTGGAAAAATTAGGAGATAATGTGCCTGTGGATCTGACTTTCCAAGACGAAACAGGCAAGGAGGTTACGATAAAAGAAGTTTTGCAAAAGCCCACGATCCTTGCTCTTGTTTATTTCCGATGCCCTGGTATCTGTACGCCTTTGCTCAATGGCTTAAGGCAGGTTTTGGATAAAGTTGCTTTGGAAGCAGGAAAAGACTTCCAAATTCTTACCGTGAGCTTCAATCCAGAAGAAACTTCCGCTATGGCAGCAGAAAAGAAGAAAAACTATCTTTCTCAGCTCAAGAGGAAAATCCCAGAAAGTTCCTGGCGGTTTTTGGTAGGAAAAGAGGAAAATGTTAAAAAACTGACAGATTCTGTTGGATTCTATTATCAAAAAGAAGGCCGCGAGTATAAACACGCTGCCACTCTGACTATCCTGTCACCTAGTGGCAAAATCACACGCTATCTTTATGGCGTAGGCTTTTTGCCTTTTGACCTTAAAATGGCTTTGATGGAAGCTTCCGAAGGCAAAGTGGGGCCAACCATTGCCAAATTTTTGGAATTTTGCTATAGCTATGATCCTAAAGGCAAAAGGTATGGACTCAATGTGATTCGCATTTCGGGTGCTGCTGTTGTCATCTTTTTGAGCATCTTTATCCTGTATCTCAGCTTTGGCGGTAAAAAACAACTCAAAAAACAAGAGAAAGGCAGCTAGTATGGATGTTTCTGTAAGCTATAATCAAGAGAAGACTGCCTATCCTGGCATTTTTGGATGGATTTTTTCCACAGACCACAAGCGCATTGGCGTTCTTTACCTTTTGTCCATTGCTACTTTTTTTATTGTGGGTGCGTCCATTGGAGTTGTGATGCGCCTGGAAATGCTTACGCCTGGGCAAACCATTGTTCAGCCTAGAACCTATAATGCTTTGTTTACGGTTCATGGCGTTATCATGATTTTCTTGATTGTTTTGCCTGGTGTCCCTTCTATTTTCGGAAATTTCTTTTTGCCTATCCAATTGGGAGCTAAGGATGTTGCGTTTCCCAAGCTCAACATTCTTTCCTGGTGGCTGTATATGACAGGAGCATTGATTGCCGTTGCTGGCCTATTTGTAGGAGGCGGTGCGCCTGATACTGGGTGGACTTTCTATGCTCCCTACACACTCAAAAGCGCGACAAACATTGTCATGCCTCTCTTTGGCGCGTTCATTTTAGGTATTTCTTCTATTATCACAGGGCTGAACTTTATCACCACGATCCACAGGATGCGTTGCCCTGGAATGACATGGAACAAGATGCCTTTATTTGCATGGGGTCTATATGCTACGGCATGGATACAAGTCCTTGCCAATCCTATTGTTGGAATTACTTTACTACTTGTGATCTTTGAAAAGGTTTTTGATATTGGAGTTTTTGATCCTTCTAAAGGTGGCGACCCGCTTTTGTACCAGCATCTATTCTGGATTTACTCTCATCCTGCTGTTTATATCATGATTTTGCCTGGTATGGGGATCATTTCTGAAATTTTGCCTACGTTCAGCAAAAAGAATATTTTTGGATACAAAGCCATTGCTTATTCGAGCATGCTGATTGCTATCATTGGCTCTTTTGTGTGGGCGCACCACATGTTTACAACAGGGATGTCGGACATTGCCCGCATCGTCTTTTCTTTTTTGACCTTCCTTGTTGCCATTCCTACAGGCGTTAAGATATTCAACTGGCTGGCGACTCTCTATGGTGGTTCCATTGAGGTAAAGACTCCCTTGCTGTATGCCCTTGTGTTTATTTTCCAATTCTGCATTGGTGGATTCACAGGCATGATTCTTGGCACACTATCCACTGACCTTCATGTGCATGATACCTACTATGTTGTAGGGCATTTCCACTATACCATGTTTGGTGGACTTGGCTTTGCACTCCTTGGCGGCCTTTACTATTGGTTTCCCAAAATGTTTGGAAAGATGTATAGCGAAAAACACTCCAGAATTGCTTTGGGAACACTCTTTGTAGGATTCAATACTCTGTATTTCCACATGCTGATTATGGGATGGCTAGGGATGCCGAGAAGATACTATGACTATCTGGGCTATTTCCAGACACTTCATGTTACAAGCACCATAGGTTCATGGATTTTATTTGTTGGCATTTTTTATATGATGGGGAATTTAATCCATGCAGGACTAAAAGGAGAGAAAGCACAGGCCAATCCCTGGGGCGGCACTACCCTGGAATGGAAAATCTCTTCTCCTCCCCCTACGGAAAATTTTGAGGAAATCCCAGAAGTGGTTTATGGTCCCTATGAACGCAAAGGAGGCCAGGAATGAAGGCTTTTTCCCCTATAGAAAAGCACCAGGATTACACAGGAGCAAAGATGGGTTTATGGATCTTTCTTTTTGGCGAGCTTCTTTTGTTTGGTGCTATGTTTATCTTGTATTCGGTCTTTCGCCATTGGTATCCACAAGATTTCCACAATGCATCCCGTTCTCTGAATATGATTACAGGAACTGTCCATACTTTGGTTTTATTGACAAGCAGCTTGACCATGGTTCTCTCTATAACAGCCATACAAAAAGGCAACAAAAAGCTCTGTCTGACCTTTTTGTTCCTGACGATCCTGCTAGGACTCCTCTTTATGGTCAACAAATATTTCGAATGGGAACACAAGATCCATAATGGCATTTACCCTGGTTCGGAATTCCTTCTGGCACAAGCCAAGGGGGTTATGGTATTTTTTAGCCTTTATTACAGCATGGTAGGCATTCATGGTCTGCATGTCATCATTGGAATTGTGCTTTTGTCCTGGATTTTTTGGGAAGTTTTAAAAAAGCCCGACCACCACTCTCGATGGGATGCTTTTTTGCACAAAGATTTTCCTGGATGCCATCTAGCTATTGTGGACGCGCAAGGCAAGGAAGTATGGAAAGGCGAAGTCTTCGATGATTCGGTCAAGCAAATCCATCTAAGAGTTTCGTACCATCCTGTCAAAGAGCGTATACACTTCCATGATTTTATCAGCCTGGAAAACTGTGGCCTTTACTGGCATCTTGTTGATATGATATGGATATTCCTTTTTCCGCTATACTACTTGATTAGTTAAGGACGAACCCCATGAATCAAGACCATCATCCTTGTGTTATTGGATATCAGACGCACATCATAATATGGCTAGGGCTTTTAGCCCTTACAGCTTTGACCATAGTAGTTGCTGGCATGCATCTCAAAGGACTTAGCATCGTGGTGGCTCTGGCTGTAGCTGCTTGTAAATGCAGCCTTGTTTGCCTGTTTTTTATGCACTTAAAATATGAAAGTTTTTTCCTGAAAACTCTCTTTCTTGTCACTATCCTTCTCCTGGCTTCTTTTATTGGATTGACATACATAGATATTTTCTTTAGAGAAGGAGTAATGAAGTGAGATCACAAGCTGCTAGCTATGCATCCCAGGTGGATGTGGCTTTTTGGTTTATTTTTATTGTTTCCACCATTCTTCTCACAGGCATAACTCTTTTTATGATTTTTTGCCTTTATCGTTACAGTAAAAAACGAAACCCAACGCCCGCTACATTTGATGGGAGTATTTTCCTGGAAACTCTTTGGACAGTAATCCCTACGATCCTTGTCATGATCATGTTCTATCTGGGCTACGAAGGTTTTTTGTCTATGCGACAAGCACCTGCTGATTCTATGATTATCAAAGTTTATGCTCGCATGTGGAACTGGAGATTCGAATACCCTGATGGAAGGAAAACAGATAAGCTGGTTGTCCCTTTGAATAAACCTGTCAAGCTTCTTATGTATTCAGAGGATGTTATTCATAGTTTTTATATCCCTGCTTTTCGTAACAAAGAAGACGTTGTGCCAGGAAGAGAAAACTTTCTCTGGTTTAAAGCAATAGAAGAAGGAACATTCGATGTCCTTTGTGCAGAATACTGTGGTGATTTGCATTCTTACATGAGTACAACCATTGAAGTCCTTAAGCAAGAAGAATATGAAGCATGGGAAAAGGGGATTGTACTCGAAATCAAAGGCGAAGCACTCAAAGGCAAAGAAATTTTCCACGGCAAGGGTGCTTGTATGGCCTGCCACAGCGTAGATGGATCGAAAATTCTCGGCCCAACCTTAAAGGGACTTTGGAATAGCAAAACAATCGTCATCCAGGACGGCAAGGAAAGAGAAGTTGTCGCCAATGAAGATTACATCAAAGAGGCAATCTTGAATCCTTCTAAAGCTATAACAAAAGGCTACGAGAACATTCCGATGAACGCTTACAAGGGAATCTTAGACGAAAAAGACATCAAAGCCCTGGTCGAATATATTAAATATCTTGGCGATAATCCGAAATAGCATAGAATTTCTTTATGGAGCGTTATGGATTCCAAGAAATCCATAACGAAGCAAAAATGCTTTTTGACCTAAAGGTTTTTTATCAGTTTACGAAATTCCCCATTGCTCTGTCAATTACCATGAGCTTTGCATTAGGCTATATCTTATTTCCGCAAAAAGAAATAGAAAAAATTCACTATACCCTTTTGGGCGTTTTCCTGCTTTCTTGCGGCGCAGCAGCTTTAAACCAATACCAGGAAAAGGATATAGACGCTTTACTCCATAGAACACAGCATAGACCTCTTCCTTCAGGTCAAATCAGCAATAAAAAGGCTCTCTCTCTCTTGCTTTTTTTGTGTATGGCAGGTTTGTTCCTTTTGTTCTTAAACGCCAGCTTAGAGGCATTAGGATTGGGTATCTTTTCTCTTGTCTGGTATAATGGTGTATATACCCCTTTGAAAAGAAAAACCATCTGGGCTGCTATTCCAGGCTCTCTCATTGGCGCGATTCCTCCTTTACTAGGATGGGTTTGCGCTGGAGGCAGCCTTGTGGATAAGGCCATTATTCAGGTTTCCCTATTTTTTTTCTTCTGGCAAATCCCCCATTTTTGGCTTCTCATGCTTTGCCACCAGGAAGACTATCGGGAATCGACCCTTCCTTCTCTGGTTCGCGCTTTGGGAGTATCGCATACACAAAAAATTGCATTTTATGCTCTTGTGGCTACAGTAACTGTGTCTTTGCCAGTCATAGGACATATAGAATCCTATATCTTGAAAGACATACTTTTTGCATTCGGCTTTGTCTTGCTTATAGTATCGCAAAAAATACTGTATTCTCAAGATCTAAAAAAAAACAAAAAACTCTTTTTCCTTATCAATCTTTACGCACTTTTGATCACTCTTTTTCTTTGCATAGAAAATCTTCCCTAGACATAACGCGGATAAACCGTTTTGCACTAGCATGCTAAAATTAATCATTATCTTAATCGTTATCTTTATCTCTTAAGAAATTGTTAGAGATAACGATTAATTTAAATCTGATTTCTTGTATTTCAAGGCTTACCGTGAATTTTAGGTATTTATTTTAGGAAAAATTTAACCACGAAGAACACGAAGAGTACAAAGGCTAT
>JABWCH010000014.1 GCA_013359215.1 Candidatus Brocadiia bacterium
GATCGGCTTCATATTTTTTTTTCATTGTCGTGACTCCTTTCTGGACTTTTATTATAATACACACTTTCTATTGTGTCCAGTTTTTGGGGTTCACTACAGTTACATCATAAAGAAGTTAGCATGTACCGAGCATATAAATATTTTAAGACTATTGCCTATCAATGGCTGCTTGCTATCATTAAAAATCCAGATGCAGTTAAAGACATCATTTTTGATGCTATCGAGTTTATCTCTAAATTTTGTATCAAACAGAAACGCAGGGGGCATAAGTTGCCATTTGAAATTCTCGAAGAAATTTCTAACAATGATGTTTCTAATCCTTTTCAAACAGGAACTTACGCCTTAAATTGACAGCTATGGGGCAACACCCTGGCTGGTATCTATAGACCTTTCAGGCCAAAGATTAAAGGCTTTTCAACTGGCACAAGTCGTAATAATTATAATTACACAAAAAAAATTATCAGGATGGCCAGTTCTGTTATTCTGTTATATATCACTAACTGCCTTTTTTCTTTGCAATATATAAAATAAAATATCCTTTAGTAAACTTTTTTTCTATTGTATAGTTCTCAGTAATGAATTTAAATATTTTCAAGGCAAAATCTTTTCCAATATAGCTATATCCATATTCGCTTAAATCACGGTTATTCAATATAATATAGTCAGGAAGCCATTGTTCTAAATCTTGAACTACCTTTTCTTCTCCGAAAATTTCAACACACTGTGGTATCAAATAGTAATATTTATTGTGAGAAGGTATATTTGTAAAAAAATTCAAGATAACTCCTTCGGGTATCACGAGAAAATTCTTGATAGATTTTTCTTTTAAGTATTTATAAGCAGATGACATAGGAGAAACAATATCTTCATCACCATAGATGGTTCCTTTTTCACTCTGAAATGCAGATATGTTTTTTTCATAGCTATTTTGAAAATATTTCATTGAAAAAGCACTTCCAACAAAAAGGAAAAAGATTAGCCAGGATATTTGCCATACTCTCTTATCTAATCTTTTTATATTATTAGGAATATACTCACAAATAAAAACAAAATTTACAAGAAAAACCAGAGGAAATGTAAAAGTTCCATAAACTCTTAAATTCAAAAAAAATAGAGCTTTTAATGCAGATAATAAACTAATAATAGAAAGCAGGATGAAAATTTTTTGATCTATCAAGAGTCTTTTTAAGTTACCCAATTTATATTTTGCTTTCCAAAAACTTTGGCCTAAAAGAAACAGTAAAATACACAAAGCCGATAAGGGTAACCAAGAAAATAAAAATTCGTGACTTACATTATTAATAAGGTTAAAAGGGAAAATAAAAAAAAACAGAATGCTTAATGCTATCTTTATATTTAGTGATATATTAAAGTTAAAAAGTTCTTTTCTTTTCATCAACCATAAAAAAAAATAAATTATAAATAAAGTAAGACTTGCATTGCTCCAAAATTGCCAAAACCTTTGTAAATTGGCAAAAAAAATTTCTTTATCGAAAAATAAACCAGTCATTTCAGTGTAAAAACTTTGGGTCATAGATGAATAAAATAATTTTTGGATAAGACTCCATGTATCAATACAATCTTGAAGTTTTAAACCCTGTAAAAACAGAATACTAACACTGATTGAAGGTAAGAAAATCATAGCTAAAAAAGCCAAACAAAAATTTTTTATTTTCAATGGCTTAAAAAAAATAAGGAAAAATATTAAAAAAACACAATAAAGATAGTATTCATATTTTGTAGCAATGGAAATACCGATAAAAAAGCAAGATAAAATAGCAAATTCAGATTTTGAATATTTCACATAATATACTAGAAATAATACAGAAAGAAGAAAACTACTCAAAGAATAGACTATAGAGTAAGAATAGGGAAATATATAATTACAAATCCATGTACTATAAATACATGAACATATTACTAAAAAAATAAATCCAAAGCAATTTATTGCTGATGTAACCGTTTTAGAAATCAAATAAAGTGTAATAATAATCAAAAATCCATTACAAAAACCAGCAAATAAAAGAGTATTTAAATTTTCTCCAAAAAAGATGTATAGTAAAGCATTAATTTGATATGATAAAGGGCCATATATGTTAAAGATATCTTTATATAGAACGTACCCATTGAGCATGGCAGAAGGAATATATAGCTCTCTTCCACAATCAACAATAATATGTCCTTGGCGTCCCCAAAAAACAATTCCTAAAATTATATATAAAAAGCTAATAAAAAATAAGAATACTATTTCCCAAAAATTTTTTTCGATTTTGAGTTTACTATTGTTCATATATTCCATTAATCCCCATTTAGATGATAAAAATGACGATTTCTCGGTTTATACGCATTCCCTACACGGTTTTAAATAGTCGAGTAGGCGGCCCTTTTCGAGAACCTTGCGGATGGGTCACGTTGGGTCACGTATACGGATCTTTCATACCTGTTAAGTTTTAACAGATTGTTTTACAATAGATTATATTATCCGCTCAAGGATAGTCCGAGCGTAGTGTAAGCCTTCTGTAAGAAATCAAAAACAGTACCGCCTGGCAAATCAAAAAATTTTATTCGACTCTTGAGCCTAGCACAAAAAAATGGGATACCTGTTTTTTTGATTCCTGAAAGAAGGCTTACACGGAGCGACCGCTTTAAATAAAATTCGCTTGCTGCTTGGAGTTTAATACAAGCCACTATGTTACGCTTTGCGTAAATTTTTTCATGATGAAACTTTAGGGATAAGAAGAGCGTAGTGCAAGCCTTCTGTAAGGAATCAAAAACAGTTTAGAATCATTGAAATTAAAGGATGCTTACTGAGTTTGCAAACACGGCCTAGTGCAATCCACAGTTTAATATCTTGCCAATGAGATAATTGACTATTCGAGAAGGTAAGGTTTATTTCCTTCTAAGAGAAATTACACTACCTAATATTTCGTCGCTTATTTCCAAGGTTTCATATTCTAAACAAATATCTATCTTCAGTAATTTAAAAATTTCGTTTAATATTTCTCTATAATCTATACTTTTCACACATAGATTGTTCCCTTGACAACAAGGAGAATCTAGCTGATGCACGCAAGGGCTACAGTATATTTTTTTGTAGAGGTAAATATTCTCGCCTGCTTGCGGATTTAAACAAAAATGTTCATAGTTTTCTGGCCCCCAAAGAGATATTGTTGGCGTTTTCATATTGAAAGCAAAATGCATTGGCCCACTGTCATTTGTCAAAAAAATGTCCATTTTTTTTATCAATTGAATGACTGCCAAAAGAGAAAGATTGCCACAAGCATTATATGTTTGCTGTTGTGCTTTGGAAGAAAGCTTGTCGTAAATTTTTTCTTGAATATAGGATCTTTCAGATGGCGAGCCAATCAATATTAAAACTATTTTTTTTTCTTGGATAGATACTAGATATTCTATAATGTTGACAAAATTTTCTGATGGGTATCTTCTTTCTAGGCATAGTTCTGAAGCATTTGCGTTGATTCCTAGCAAGATTATTTTTTTATCTTTTTTAAAGTTCAAAGAAAACAAATATTTTTCAACATCCAATCGATATTTTTCCGGTATGTCAAGAGGAATCATTTCTTTTGTATAAACAACACCAATTGACTGTTTTATCATTTGTAAATAAATATCTGTGATATTTTGGAATATGTTAAAATATATTAAATGTGTGTAAAGTCCATACTTTATTTCTGTAGATTTCCTAAAAAATCCATATCTGTTTCTTGCAAGAGACAATATGGATATCATGGTGGAATAGTTGGAATAAACTTCAAGATTAAAAAATAAATCTATTTTGTTTTTCCATAGTTTGAAAAGCAAAATAAGAGTAGAACGAATCATAGACTTTATATTTCTATCATCAATCGTTATCACCTCATCTATCTCTTTCAATGCTTCAAAAAATTGCACATTTCCCTTTACTGTAATAAACAAAATTTTAGCTTGTGGAAATTCTTTTTTTAAATTCACAATCATAGTGGTAGAGCGAATGATGCTGCCAAGCCCTAAATATTTAGATATTGCAATACTTTTTACATTTTTTGAATGGACAGTATGGTCTCTTTTCAAAAGAAGACCTAATATTCTTGAAAGGACATTCAAAAAAAAACATATAAAACCAAATAACACTCTATCGATATAGATTTTATTTCTTAAAGAATACTTCATTTGTTTTTTCCCATCAATATCACAAATTCTCCCAACAATACATTGAAATTAAAATTTTTTATGGGAAAAAAAATTGTGGTTATCATATGAACTATAGGTGTGATAAAAGTATTTTTATAAATGCTGAATTGATCATCAAAATATTTTAGATTGATTGATTTCCATGCTGGCTGTATTTTTAAAATTTTTAAGCCAATTAAATTTGCAAGATAATAAATACTTTTTTTATCAAAATAAAATAGATGTTCTGGTTTATATTGAGTCCATTTTTTTCCCATAATCTTTCGCGAAAAAGACTCTGTGTTGGGTGTTGTAATGATTATAATGCCATCTTCTTTAAGAAATTGAGATGCACATTCCAGCAGGCTGATTGGATTTTGTACATGCTCCAATAAATCGCTCATAGCAATTACATCAAAAAAAAGTTTTGGAAACGGACAGTTTTCTAAAATACCATGATAGATTTTATCCTGACCAAATTTTTGTTGTGCTAGTTTTGCAGAATATTCTGATAGTTCTACACCATATGGTTCAAACCCAAAGTTTTTTGCAACTTCAAGAAAAAAACCGCTTGCTGTACCAATGTCAAGTATGTTTCCTGTTTTTTTATAATTTGAAAGAAGTTTTATTCGTTGTTCAAAAGTATTTTTTTTCATCTTTTTAAGACTATTTTTTTCTTCTTTTTCCATGCCCCAAGCTTTATAGTAGTCAGAAGTATATATTGATTTTATTTCTTCAAAATCAGGTTGGGGGTCAATAAACTCTAAATTACAATGTTCGCATTTTAAAATACTATAAATACCAATAGGTATTTTTAAATCTTTGATAATATTGCTATTACAAATATGACATTTACAATTGTTTCATATGGATAGGTAAAACTTTGATGTAATCTCCATCTTTTCCCCCCATTCACACCGTACGTGACACTTTCGAGTCATACGGCGTTCCATCAGTTCTTTAGCGACAAGAATTAAATAACTTTCCCATAATGATTTTACAGGGGAAGTTATTTAACTTCTAATTCCTTAATAGTTGATTCTATGTATTGGCCTTTTTCGATCATCTTGATATCAAAGACTTGATAGATATGATTACTTTTAAGTGGACTTTCGATATTTTTATCGTAATCGTAATCTTAATTAATCGTTATTTCTAAAAATCTTAAGAGATAAAGATTAAGATTACGATAATGAATGATTGATTAAGATAACGATTAATTTTAGCATGCTCTGTGTAAAATTAAGACCATAAAAAAATTTTCTAAGCCTTATAAAATTTAGCTAAGATCTTTTAAAAAACATCGAAAGTACACCTTTTAAGTAACTAATGGTATATAATTGTCGAAGAACTGACTATGCCCCTTCCCTCCACTGGTATTTCCCCAGCTTCTACGGTACTACAGGCTGCTGCCATAACATAGCCATCATCGCAGTACGATTGCTCTTGCTATGCTACTTCACACGTTCCAATAAATGATTCCTATACATTTTATCTTTAGGCCCCTGCTATTTCCCGTTTGCCATGATTTATCACCTTCGGCCTTTCTTCAGAAGAGGTTATTCATCTAATGACTACAAATAACCAGACAAAATGCAATTAAGAGCCTATCCGAAAAATAATTTTAGGCAAAAATTTTGAGGCACTCGGAGAGCGAGGAGAAAGTGACAAAATTGCCGCAAGTGTAGCCGTAGCTACTCTGAGGACAATTTTGTCACTTTCGACCAAGCTATCCGAGATGCATCTAAATTTGCAGCCAAAAGGATTTTTAGGATAGGCTCTAAGCATCTAACCTTTTCAGATTAGGAAATTTACGAGAAGTTAAACCGCAGGTTCGTCCATAGAATAAGTTCTAGCCATTGATACTTTGTAGGACTCCGGCCTAAGACCCTTACCAGATTTGAGTTATCTGATTTATATGTCAATCTATCATCTTTTGATTTAAGATTTTTTAGCCGACTTCAACCTAGCTCTCTAACGTATTGATTATCGTCTATCTTAACGCTAATAGGTAGTCTTTAAGTGGTTGTTTCATAACAAGTTGGGTTATTCATTCCAACCAATCATTTATTAGTTTTCCTTTCAGGATGAGGCTTTCGTTAGCGTGCATCTTTCCAATTTAAATAGCTGATTTTGCTAACTTATACCCAACGTGTCGCACTCATAAGAATTTCCTTTACTTATTCTTCATATAAAAAGCCCCCACCTCTGGTGGGGAGCTTCACTATTTTTATTGACTATGTATTGTGGCCTTTCGATATTATTATCGTAATCGTAATCGTAATCTCTTAAAATCTTAAGAGATTACGATTACGATAATGATAATGAATGATTGATTAAGATAACGATTAATTTTAGCATGCTCTGTGTAAAATTAAGACCATGAAAAAATTTTCTAAGCCTTATAAAATTTAGCTAAGATCTTTTAAAAAACATCGAAAGTCACTAAAATTTGTAACATTTTTCATAACAATATGTTATGCTAATATTAAAAAATTACAGAAAAAGCTCATATTAACCTTAACATCAAAGGCTTATAGACTTGCTATGTGCGCTAACTAGTTTCCAAATCAATAGAATATTATACATAACCATTTTATTTTTTTATAGAGATAAATACGACTTTTTCTATATCTATAATTTTAATATATTTATCCTGGTAAACGATTGCGCCTAGAGATTCCATCTTCTCGATGCTATCATAAAAATCTCTAAAATAGACTGCCCAATTTTTCCAAAGAAATCTTTCTCTATTTTGATACACACTCCAGGTCCGATTTTTTTTTATATCCCAATAATTTTTATTGTACATACAATTATAGGCTGGAGTATCAAAAGGAGTATATATAAAGTATTTATATCCTAATTCTAAAAAATATTTGGCCAATACCATCTCCCCTTGAAAAAAAGGTTGCCCTGGAGAAGGGCTGGCTTGTCCAATACAATCTATAGAGTGTATTTCTTGTTTACAAAAATCCCAATAAAAAGGCTTTTCTGTGATAGAAATACATTTAGCTTTTTTAGGAAGAAAGTCTTGAGCAGCACGATAGGATGCAAAATCTTTTTCCTTCCAAAAAGATTCTAAATCTACAGAAAATAAACTAATGGTATTATTCACAAAAGCGTTTATATGGAAATCTGTATAAATAGTAAAGCTATAAATTGATAAGAATAATACATAAAAAAAATAAAAAAAATTTTTAAAAACTAAAAAAGAAACAGAACAAACAACAATAGAGACTAAAACAAGAATACCTGAAAATATAAAAGGATAACAATATCTGGCGACATGATATTCATTAGTAGCAGTTAAGTTTAAAGCGGTTAAAATTAAAGAAAAAAAGGAAGATATAAAAATTATAAAACCAAAATTAACAGAATTTTTTAAAAAAATCAAAGGCAATATCATTAAAAGAATTATGAGTATTTTAGAATATGAAATGCATTCACAAAGAAATAAAGTTTTTTCTAAACAATCTAAAGGTGCTTTTATCGCATATGGGAATCTATAGTTTCCTTGGAAAAGCGGAAAGAAAATAGTTTCAGAAGATTGATAGGATAAAATTAGCCATGGAATGAGAAATATTAAGATGCTAAAATAACATAAAAAAAAAGGTAGTAGGTTGTTATAAAAAGGTTTTTCTTTTTTATATGAGCAACTAAGGAATAAAACAGAAGAAAAAAAGATAAAAACAATAAAATTGTTACGAAATGTGATAATTGCTGCACCTACTATACTAGCAAGAAATACCTCTGAAAGCATTAAATCTTTAGATTTTACAATGCGATAGTACAAGAATAAGTAAGCTAAAAAAAGTAAAAAAGGAAGAAAAACAGGAAAATGATTGATGATTAATATAGCAGTGCTAGCAATTAGTGCCAATAGGCCAAGAAGCTCTTTTTTTAAACGAATTTCCATAGTCTTTTCTTCGCTGCTCCAGCATCCTATAGCTACTAACCATAATAGCATTTTTCCTAAGCCAATATCTACAAAAGGAAGTGAAGATATATAAAAAATAGGGTACAAAAAAGTATCTAGGTAAAAAGGTCCGCCTAGTGTTGTCAACTTTCTAAAACTAAAAGGTTCAATCAAAGAGCCTGTTTCAATCAATACTTTAGGGAAAACGAAATAACTTACACCATCGTCATTCCCATTGATCCAGTGAGGTAGAATAGAACCTAAAATATGAAATAAGATTACTAAAATAGAAGTACATCTAACTGCTAAAAAACTATAAAAATATATATCAAAAGAAATTTTAGATTCTAAAATATTTTTAAAATATTCTTTCAATATTGGATAGCAAAAAATACACCCTAAGATAACTAAAAAAATATTTGAATAAGAAGAAACAATAGATAAAGACGCTTGAATTCCACCTAAAAAGATGATTACTGCTATTCCAATACATGCTAAAAGACCTACAGGAAAAGGAGATTTTATTTTTAGCATTTTTGTTAGACAAAAACCATAACCTATCAAGGATAAAAAAAAAGCACATCCATAGAATAGACCTGATAGTATTCGTAGAGAAGATTCATAGATCATTGAAATTATCCGATAAACGAGAACTAAAACTTCCCAATTTTCTAAATGAACTAAAATTTAGATGAGAGAAGAAAAAAATTTCAAAACCATTTGAAAATCGCAAAATAATAAGAGCCTATCCGAAAAATAATTTTAGGCGAAAATTTTGAGGCACTCGGAGAGCGAGGAGAAAGTGACAAAATTGCCGCAAGTGTAGCCGTAGCTTTTCGGATAGGCTCTTATTTGACAATGTTAAATCCGACCCCTTGTTTTACAAAGCTTTGATCTCATTTTAGGTATTTATTTTGTTCGGACGCAAATGACACATTTGCTCCGATCACTGAATCTTGAAGCACTCATCAAAGAAGGGTCCACGAAAAACACGAAAGGCACGAACACGATTTAAAAAAAATTTCAACCATTCCTTTTCGTGTCTTTCGTGTTTTTCGTGGACCCTAAAAAGAGGCGATTTTTTGACTCTAACATATAGTCATGAAACTGAGCAAATAAATCGAAAAACTATCGTAAGTCTTTAGCAATCAACAACCGTAATTTAACATTGTCAAACTAAATAAAAGGATCATTTTTTTTGAGTAAAGTTTATAATTCGATATTTTTATCGTAATCGTAATCTTAATCGTTATCTCTAAAAATCTTAAGAGATAAAGATTAAGATTACGATTACGATAATGATTAAGATAACGCTTAATTTTAGCATGCTCTGTGTAAAATTAAGACCATGAAAAAATTTTCTAAGCCTTATACAATTTAGCTAAGATCTTTTAAAAAACATCAAAAGTCCACGATTTAACTATATTTTAATTTTTTACATTTGAAAAGTCTACTAAAAACAATAAATATTAGAATAATTTTAACTTGCCGTTCGCGTAAATTTTTTATAAGTATTTTGAATTTTTAATTACTTATTCATCAGCTAGTTATAACTGTGTCCTATTCGGTGGACATTGATAAAAACGCTTTCTATAGTTTTGACATATCGCGTTATTTTTTTAAAATCGCGTAATATAGGCATTGGATAAGAATTAATTTTTTGTCTTTGGATAAGTTATAGATAAAATATCGCACTAATTCTGATTTTCTATTCAACTAATGGCTTTTTCGTAAAGCCTGGAATATTCTTTTATAATCTTGCTCTTTTCAAAGCTTTCGCATGCTTTTTCTCTTGCTTTCATGCTCAGGTGTTTGTAGTTCAAGTGGTGGCAAATCCAATCAATGCCATTGGCTATATCCCTGGCATCCAAAGGTTTTGCAAGATAGCTATTCTGAGCGTGTTGCAGAATTTCCGAATTGCTGTCTGTGCGGAAGGCAACAACAGGCGTTGCACAGGCAAGGGATTCTAAAATAGAATACGAATGCGATTCCTGGTAGAAAGGTTCTACAAAAATATCCGCAGCACTGTACAAGAGTTTGCGAGAAATAGCATCCTGCAAGTTTCCCAAAAAGTGTATGGGAAAGCCAAGTTTTTCAGGGACAGCAGGTGCATTGCCCAGGAAAAGAAGCTCCATTTTTTGCGTTTGCAGCTCCTTCAATGCTTCCCAAAGCAAGGAAAAGGCTCTGCTCTCATCATAGCGGCTCTTGCGCGAATGGATCAAGAGAAATTTTTTTTCCTGGGGCAAGCCTAAAATTTCTCGCGCAATTTTTTTGTCTATGCTTTGGAATTCATTGGTATCTATAGGATAAGGAATAGTCAGGATTTCTTTTTTCTGAAAGAGCTGGCTTTCTCTCGCCTTTTGGGCTATTGTTTCGCTAATACCAACAACCGTTAGCTTTTGCACAAGAGAAAAGGCTTTCTGCTTGCGATCCCATACTTTTCGGCTAAGGTCTTTTTCCTTAGTAGAGCAAAGCACAGGGCAGCATCCGCACATTTTTTGGTATCCTTTGCATTCTTCTGGAAGAGAAAGCACAGAAGGGTCTTCCTTGAGAACAGGATGGTGGCATCCTCCTGTAAAAGCCCAGGAATCAGCTAAAGACCATACAATGGGTTTATGGATTTTGGCTAAATCTTCAATTTTCAGCATTCCACAAAGGGAATGGATATGGACTATATCAGGTTGAGCAGTCTGTATATGTTTCAATACATCGCCAAAGCCAATCCATGCACTAGAGAAAGGGGAGTGCATTTTTTTAGTATACCATTTTAAAGGGAGATGAGAAAGTATCTCCTGAAAAACAAGAGCGCATTTTTCTCTTTTTTCTTCTATGCTAAAAATTTCATTATCTTCGCTTGCTTTATGCTGCACGAGCATAGTCGAACCAAATCCTGCTTCCTTCAGTGCATTATGCAAAGAATAGACTCCTCTTGCCCCAATGTCTAATGGATTGATGTGTAATATTTTCATGTATTTTGCATCCTTCTTTTCTTTATCTTGGACGAGCAGAAACCAAAAATGTATTGTATTAATCACGAATAAGACGAATATACAAATTACGCGAATGAAATTTTTATAAAAACTATTCGTACCATTCGACCATTCGTCTTATTCGCGATAAAAATTTTTGCTTTTTTGGCAAATATCTAACTTATTAGTTTCTATATTTCTATGGACAACTGACAGATTTCTCGGATTTTTCCATATTGTTCTGAGAGATTGAAGTATAGTAAATCCGAAACACCATCGGTTTCTTTCATTTCCTCTAATGTGATCTTTCTGTTTTTGTCTACTTTGTGGTCTTTTTTCCATCGGGCAAGATAGCAGAGCATTTTAATAGAAAGTTCTAAAGAATCGCTCAAGAAAAGCCCTATGCGGTTGGAAGAGTATTCCAGGCATTTCAGATAATTTTTTGTATCTTTCAGGGAAATTCCTTTCCAGAGGTCTTCTTTGGTTTTGAGCGTTCCACGAACTTTCCAGGGCAAACTAGAGTAAATTTTTTTCTGCGCTGTCTTGGCTTGTATGGAAATGTCTTCGGTTAAAGGCATAAAACAGGTTTTTAGCAATCGGAAATAAACATCTAGCTCATCAGGAGGTAGCTTTAAAGATAAAGTCTGCTTTTGGGAAATATAGAATAAATACTTTGCCAGAATAAAGCGAATTTCCATCTCACTCCAGTTGTCGATAAAGCCCTGGCTCATAATCAAACTAGGGGGATTGGTGTTTTCCAAAGCAACATCCGATGTATCTTCTGAATGAATATACATATACATATCGCGATCTTTGATATGGAGCAATTTCATGATGGTATTGGTATAATACCATATAGGTCTTTGAACTCGCTCATTCCCTAAATGCGCTCCCCAGGATTTGCTAATGTAAGGAGGATAAGTTTTTTCCTGATATTCTCCTGTAAGGGAGATCAATTCGCAAAGGTTCGCTACTCTCGAAGGTATGATGTATTTTAATACATCTTCCTGGCTAATTTCAATAGGTTTTTTAGGTGTCATGGATTCCAGGAACGGAGAGTCTTTTTCTGCGCCTGGAGAGAGTATTTGCAAGGCTCTCCATGCTCTCATGGCTCTGTCTTTCTGCTCGTCCTGAGCAAAGAGATCTCCCAAGGCTCTGTAGGAAGCCAGCAAAAATTGGTCGCGATGGAGCAGCATCAAATGCCCTTTTATCGCGTCTTTACGCATCTCAGGAGTTGCAGTTTTCAGCTCAGTCAAGGCGATCTGGGCTTCAATATGCCCAGGCGACAGGAGAAGCGCGTTTTCAAATTCTTTGGCTGCTGATTCTTTGTCGTTTAGCTTGTCTACGAGCAAATGCCCTAATGCCATACAAATAGGGAATCCCAATTTTTTCTTTTCTTCTGGAAGGTTGACAAGAAAATTGCGATAGCTGTTGGCTAGTGACTGCCAATCTTGCAACGTAAGATAGATTTGGGCGATCCCCTGAATAGCATGAACGCAGGCATTGTCATTCTGTAGTGCTTCTTTATAAGCAACAATGGCTTCTTCATATTTTTTCAAGCCTTCTGACAAAATGTAACCATGGCGGCATCGGTTTTCTACCTTAGATTGTAAGTCTGTGATATTGGCATAGTATTGTTGATTCCAATGCTCTGCCTGCTCCCAATCTCCTGTTTTTACATAAAGCCCTGCTAAATCCGATTGCACTGTATAGTCTTGTGGATTGTACTCAAAGACATTAAGAAATTCTTCGATAGCCCTGGAGTACTGGTTTGTCTTATACAGCAGATAGGCTTTTTCTTTGGAAGCATTGTATTTATCGTCTTCGGATGAATTCCCAGAAATAATCTTCTCATAGCATTTTATGCTCTTTTCATATTCCTGCAATTCTTTGTAAATACGAGCCAAAGCTTTCACCACATCCATTCTGTCGGTATCAAGGATCAAAAGGAGTTGATAGTGTTCTGCTGCTTGTTGATAAAGCCCTAGAGTGTCTTCTAGCCAGGCCATCTTGAAAAGGACTTGTTTTTTATCTTTCAAGTCCTCTAAATGATAGGCTTTCTGGTAGCAGGAAAGGGATTCCTGGTACTCTTTTTTCTTTTCATAAAGCTCTGCTGCTGCTAAAAGAGAAGGAAGATGATCCTCTCGAAGATGCAAAGCTTGCAGATAACTAGGAAGGGCTTCTTCCTCTTTTCCCATTTGCTGTGCAGCAAAAGCCCACCGATAGTAGCTAAGATGCGATTTTTCCTCTTGCAAGCTTAAAATCTTTGCCAGGACTTTTTCTAACTCTTGCCATGATGCTTGTCCAAAATAGATTTCGCTAAGTGCTTCCATGGCAACAAGGCTATCTGGCTCTATTTTCATAGCGATTTCATACATCTTCAAGGATTCCTGGTTATCCTGTAAGCTATCTCTGTAGAGATTTCCCAGTTGTATATAGATTTGGGCTTTCTGGCTTTGGACTATAGTATTTTCCGCTGCTTTCAAAAGGAATCTGGCCGCACTTTCGAAGTCTCCTTTTTCTATACAAAGGTTGCTGGACTTAGTAAGAGATTCGCAGTGGTTTGGATTCCATTCCAAAGTCTTTTGAAAACAATGGTATGCTTTTTCTTTGTCATCCAGATGATCTAAGTATAGGTTTCCTGCAAGGTAAGAAAATTCTGCTTTCTTGTGAGGCGTTGCTGCCCAGGATTCCTCTTTTTCTAAGATTTCCAGCAAAAGCTGCCATTCTTCTTTCTTTTCATATAGTCTATGGAGTCCTTCGAGTGCTGTCTTATTGTCTTCTTTGGCTTCCAGAATTTTTTTATAAGATTCTATGGCTTTGTCTACATCAGAAAGATGCTCTTCATAGATTTTGGCAAGATTTGTGTGTATATGGATCATGGTTTCAGGAGACTGGATGGATCTCGCCTTTTCCTCTAGGATTTGGGCTATATGGTCATAGCTTTGCTGTCCTCTGTATAGCTCTTCCAGCGATGTGAAGGCTTCTTCATGGAATTCTTCCATTTCCAGAACCCTTTGGAAGGCTTCAATGGCCTTTTGCTGATTGCCCAACTGCTTTTCGCATTGTCCGATTTCCAGCCGAGTGGAAATTTCTTTGACAATATCTTCGTGTTTCTGAGCATACTGGGCGATCTGGTATAGAATCACCAGAAGTTCTGTCCATTTTTTCCGATTGCGATAAACGCCTGCAAGGCTTTCCATAGCAATCTGATTTTCAGGAACAATATCCAGTATTTTAGAATAAGCATCAACGGATTTAGGAACATCGAAAAGCTTTTTATCCCAAATCTCTGCTATCTTGAAGTATAAGGGCAATGCCTTTTCTTTGTCCTGGAGCAAAGAAATTTCCTTTTCGTATAAATCCACAAGGCGACGGTATTGTCCCCATTCTTCAAAGATTTTTTGCAGAATATGTATGGTTTCCCTATCTTCAGGGAAAAGGCGCAAGGCTTCTTCATAATGAGGGATAGCCCTGTCTCCTCTATGCAGATTTTCATGGAGTATTTTGCCAATTTTGCATTGCAAAGCAAAGATTTCTTTTGCTTCTTTCAAGATTTCCAGCTTGTTTTTCAATATCAGCAACAGGCTTTGCCAATCTCTTTTTTCCTCTAAAAGAACTTCCATAGCGTTTAAAGCTTCTTCATTTTTTTCTTCTTTTAAAAGGACAATCTTGAAAACTCTTTCTGCATTGGAATTGTCTTTCAATTTTTGATGATAGATTTTAGCAAGATACAAAAGCTTTTCTATAGGCTTCTCTGCGTCTGTTCCCAAAGATCGTAAAAGCTTTTCATAGATCTCTACAAACCCAGAATAGTCCTGAAGTTGTTCTTGTATCTTAAGCACCTTCTCTGCTGTGTTCTTATGAAAACCATATTCCAGAACGCGCATATACGAACGCAATGCCTCATGAGGAACACAAAGCCTTTCTGCCCATATATCTCCAATATAAACATACAAAGGCAGCCGTTTCTTTTCTTCCAATACTTTTGCCTCAGCTTCTGCTATAAGAATGACTTCAGCCCATCTTTCTTGCTTTTCATAGATTTCTTTCATGCCTTTCATGGCACGAAGGTTCTGGGGATTAACCTGATAGGCTATACAATAGTGAAGCAAGGCTTCATTTTCCTGAGCAAATTCTTTTTCACAGAGCAAAGCCATCTTGATATGGACACTCTCGATTTCTTCCTGGTGTTCGGAAAGGGCCGCAACAATCCGATAGATTTCCATGAGATCTTTCCATCTCCTGGCTTGTGTCAGGCTTTCCACAGAAAGGGACAGAGCTTCGCTATGCGAAGGCTCTAGCAAGAGCAATTTCTGGAAATACTCTATGGCTTTGTCTTCCTGGTTTTCTTCTTTCAGGATCTTTCCTAAAGAAAGATACAAAAACTTTAGCCGTTCTGTATTCCCTGCTCTTTCCATAGCGTGGATTTCTTTTGTATAGACTTCGGCCAATGCCTTTTTATTCTGAGCTTTTTCATATAGCTTTTCCATATAAAGAAGGCTATCGATGCAGAATGGATCTTGGGAAAGCACTACCTCCCCATGCAACATGGCTTTCTCTGTATTTTGGAGCTTTTCTTCATACAGCACCATCAATGTCTTATGCAATTCCTTGGTGTTTTCCCAGGAATCTAGTATCTGGATTTCTTCTTCCAGAATCTGAGCGTATTCCTTTTGCTTTTCTTCTTTTAAAAGCAAGGACTTAAGCCTGGCAATAATACAAAGATCCATAGTGTATTCTTTATGAAGAACATAAAGCTGCTCTATAGCACCAGGAGAATCTGCAAATTTTTCTTCTTTCAGAATAGCGATTTCCCATCGGATTTCTCTTTCTCTTAGAGGATCTTTCTGGATTTCCATCTCTTTTTGTAAAAGATTGTAAAGGGCTTTATACTCTTTGTTTTTCTTATAGATCCGCTGTAGTGCGCGGATGGCAAAAAGATGGTTAGGGTCGATTTCCAGAACAGCAAGATAGTTTTCTTGTGCAGCATCCGAATTTTCAAGCTGGAACTCTTGCAGTTCGCCTATTTTTAAAAGCAAGGCAAGGGTTCTGTCTTGCGGAATTTCAGGCAATTCCATCTCTTGCTTGTAGGCATTGACAAGTTCCAGGAAACTGCATTTCTGGAAATAGATTTCTTCTACTGCTTTAATCACGGCAAGGTTGTCAGGCTGTGTTTCCAATGCTTGCAAATACATTTCCAATGCTTCATTCTGTTGCTCTTTTTTCTGCCAAATCTGCCCTAGTACTGTATAGAGAGCGACAATACGCTTGGGATCTTTTGTGATATGGATTTCTTCTTCATAAAGAGAAATCAGATCATCCCAACTTTCTTTTTGATAGTACAAAGATGCGAGGAGTCTCAAGGCTGGCTGGTATGCCTTGTCTAAAGACAGAATTTGTTGCAAAAGAGCA
The DNA here is from genome assembly GCA_013359215.1 of Candidatus Brocadiia bacterium. Lineage (GTDB taxonomy): Bacteria > Planctomycetota > Uabimicrobiia > Uabimicrobiales > JABWCH01 > JABWCH01. The sequence continues at coordinate 16,474 of JABWCH010000014.1, forward strand.
ATGGCTTTATCATGCTCCTGCAATCTTTCCAAAGTACCTGCCATATTGAAAAGCAATTTTTTCTGCGTTTCTCCATCTGCTATATAAGCATGCCTTTCCCAAACTTCCAGAAGTGCTTTATCATTTCCCTGAACCAAATAGATTCTTTCCATTACTTCCAGGGCTTTTGCATTGCTGCCATCCAGCTTGAGAACCTGCTCCAGGCTTTCCAGGGAAGCTTCGGGTTTTTGCAGATACTTTTCGCATAGATCGGAAAGCTCAAACAGCAAAGCAATAATTTCTGCTTCATTTTGGACAATAGCCAGCTCTTTTGTGATGTTCTCTGCCAGATACTCGTACTTTCCTGTCTGCTGGTATAAACTATGCAAGGATTTCAAACTTTCCAGATGGTTTTCTTCGAGACTCAAAATTTGCTCATAAAAAAGAATGGCCTTTTCTGGATAGTATGTTTCTTTTCGTGTACACAGTTTCCCTAGCTCCAGCAAGGTTTCTTTTTGTGCTTTTATCCCTGATGTGTTTTTTAGCTTGCGCTCCAGAGTTTCAATCAGCCTTTCCCCTAGTTTGCTTTCTCTGCAAATTTCTTCCATGGCAAGAATGGCCTTTCGGTTGCCTTCTTCTATTTCCAGAATTTGCAGATAGCATTGCATTGCCTGAGCAGGCATAGAAAGCTGATTTCTATACAGGGAAGCCTGGTCGTATAATATGGCAATTTTTTCTTCTAATTCCTTTGTGGCATGAATTTTCTGGCTATATAGAGAAACCAATTCCTGCCATCGTTGTTCTAACCGATAGAGTTCCATCAGCCTTTCTATGGCTTCTGCATTGTCGCTCTGAATCTCCAAGATGGATTTATAGTGGGAAATAGCAACTTCTATATCATCGCTATGTTCCTGGGCCAGGGAAGCTGCCTGTTTGTGAAGAGAAAGCTTGTCCAGGGAAGAATCCAATAGCCTGGATTGTCGATCATAGAGGGCAATCAGCCTATTGTATTCTTCTTTTTTACGGAAAATCGCCTCCATCCTTTCCATGCTTTCTTTATGGAAAGGCGTTTCCAAAAGGATGCGGTCGTAAAGACTTAAGGCTTTGGGCAAATTCTGGAGAGGATCTTCGTATACCCTTGCTGCCTGGTAAAGATACTGGGAGGCATCTTTTTTTTCTGCCAGGTTGGCATGGATTTCCAAAGTTTGCGCAAGCAATAAAAACTCTTTTGCGTTCCGATACAGATCTTCCAGTTGGCTTAAGATTTCTTGCTTTTGGGGATCATATAGCCTTGCCTTTTCAAGGTATTCTATTGCTTTAGAATAGTTTTTTAGCTTTTGGCTGTAGATTTTGGCTATGCCAACGCACTTTTGTGCTAGTTCCCCATAAGAATCGGCAAAGTGCTGCGTCTCTTTTTCTAAAAGCACCACAAGTCGATTCCAATCTTCCTTTTCAGAATATATCCTTTTCAGCCTTTCCAAATACATGGTTTCTTTAGGGCTGAGATACAGTATATCTTCCAGATGCTCTATAATTTTGGACTGGTTGTTCTTTGTGGTATAGACTTCCAGAAGCATACAATGGAGTTTTTTCTTCTCCTCTTTTTCCACAAGAAGCGTAAGCAACTTTTCTCCTGCCTGCAAATATTCATCCCAGTTCTGTTGCTCTTTATGTAGATTTTGCAAAGATCTCCAGGCATCGCAATAGTTAGGGGAAAGCTTTAAAATCTGGTGACAACTGAAAATGGCAGCAGGAATATCCTTGAGGCTTTCTTTTTGGATATTTGCCATTTCCCAATAGTAAAGAAGACTTTGGTCTGGATTGACTTCGATCATCTTTTCCAAGGTTTCCACCATAAGGCGATGGGAGTTTTGCCTGGTGTAATAGTCTTTTAAAATTTTTAAAGCATCCAGATTAACAGGATCTAAAGCCAATATTTTTTGGTAGTATCCTACAGCCTCTTTTTCTCGTTTCAGCGAGTCTTGCAACAAACGCGCTATTTTCCAATAGCTCTGTACCTGCTCTTTGCCTGATTGCAAATTGCTCTGGCGGACTAAAGTATGAAGCAGCCTTTCGGGCTGTTTAAGCGTTTCATACAAGCCCGATAGCTTGTTGAAAATTTCTTTTTCCAAAGGGTATAGAGACAAAACTTCTTCATGGATTTCCGCGACTTCTGGCAAACGGTTCGACTCTTCCAGAATCTTCGCCATCTTAGAATACAATGCCAGCTTTTCCTCTTTTTCTGATATAAGCTCTAGCTCTTTGCGATAGGATTCCATCATCTTCTCTGTATCCTTTTGCTGAGAATACAAAGTTTGCAGTTTTTTTACAATCCCCATATCTTTGGGAGACAAAGCGAGTGCTTTCTGATACCAGGAGATGGCTTCTGTTGCTTTCTTCAAGTGTTCGCTATAAACCGCACCTAGCTTGCAAAAAATGGCGATCTTTTCCTCTCCCTGTGCCAGATTGCCTTGTCGTTTATATATGCCAGCGAGATTTTCCCATTTTTCCTGAAAGCGGTAGGTTTCTTCGAGAATGTCCAGAATCATCTTATCTTCTTTAAGCTTTAAAGCTTTTTCGTAAGACTCCACAGCCTTGTCAAGATTTTTGAGCTTTTCACTCCAGATAAGAGCAATTCTTGTGAGAATTTTGATCTTCTCTTCCTGGCTGCTTACAAGGGGAATCTCTTTTTCCATGGCAGAAATCATGGCTGGCCATTTTTCGCTTTGAGAATACAAAGATTCCAGGGTTCTCAATATAGACAAATCATCAGGCAGGATTTTAATGATTTCTTCATAGAATTCTATTGCTTTGGGAATATACTGCAATTTTTCTTCGCAGATTTTAGCGCACTGGCGCAAGCGTTGCAGCTTATCATCCTTGGAAGCAGCCCTTTGGTAGGCTATATGATAAAGATCTAAAAGAGAGTCCCAGGCTTTTTCTTCTGTATAGATCGTTTCCAGAGATCGTATGACATTCTGGTTTTGGATATCCATTTCCCATGCTTGTTTCAGAAGAGACTTTGTTTCTCCTGAATTTTTTTGTGGCAAAGATGCCATCTGGTACAAAATTTTCGCTTTTTCTGCTTTATTGGACGTTTTTTCTAATTTATTTTTCAAAAGTTCCAGAAGAACTGGCCCATTTTTCAGACTCTCTGCCAGAGAAATACAAGCTTCATAATATTCCTGGTTATCGCCACAAAGTCGATAAGCATTTTGGTAGGCTTCCAATGCCTTCCCACCTTGTGCCAGTTTTTTCTGTAGCCATTCTGCTCTTTGAAAATATAGCTTACCTGCTTCTTTAGGACTACTCTCACTGATGGCTTTGGCACGAATTTCATAAAGATTACCCAAATTTTCCCAATCGCCTGCCAGGGAATAGTATTGTTCCAATTTTTGGAACATTTCCCTGTCCAAAGGGTTTTGTCTTAGCGAATCCAATATTTTACTCATTGCGGGATCCATTCTTCGACCTTTCGCTGCTGAAACTTAGATTAGAAGTCCATGAATACAAAACACAAAGAACACGAAGAGAAATATTGTTTTCTCTTCGTGTTTCTTGATGTTCAGTGGCTTTGTAGCCAGATACTTGTTGTGAGCTATTGTTTTTTGTCCCAAATATCCTGAATGTGAGATTCCCCTGTAAAGGGTACTTGCAAATAGCGATTTTCTAGCTTCAATTCCCAATCGACCTGGTCTTTCTTTTTCTGAAAATACTTATATTCCATAACGCTTCCTCTGGGAAGCTCAAGCTGGATCTGGTAGCGGTTCTCCGCTATTTTTTTCATAGGCCCAGGGGCCGATTGGGGATTCCAGTTTCCTAATCGTTCATTACCGCCTATCAGATAGATTTCTTCGACATTTTCGGCTGTTACTTCAAAAACAACAGGGGCTGTTCCTGGCTGCTTTTGTAAAGAAGCCCATTGTTCCAGAAGAGGCTTGAGTTCTTCTATTTCAGGAAAGAAAACAAGGCAATTTTTTCCAGGCAAAGACAGGCGTAGAAAATTTTTTTCTATGGTTGCTTCATATACACCTGTGGAATCCTTGATCTTTCCTTCCTTCAAGTAAGGAGCAAGAATGCCTGTGGGAATAGCAATCTCTTTTTCTTTGCTTTCATTATAAAAAACGACTATTGCGGTTTGGTTTGGCGCGATTCTGGCAAAAGAATATAGATTTCGCGATTGGGAAAGGTGCATCTGGATTCCTTGAGAAAGCGCAGGAGAAGATCGCCGCAAATGTACCCAGTTTTTCAAATAGGCAAAAAGCTCAGGGTTTTTTCCAAACTCCATAGATCGCCGATTCTCTGGTTTTTTTTGCATGTTACCACCTTTTTCACCGCTCCATTCCTTTCCTCCTTCCATGCCTGTTTCTGTTCCATAGTAAATGCAAGGTATTCCTCTTACTGTAAAAAGTAAGGATAGAGCCAGTTTCCATTTCTGAACATCGCCCTGCACGCTTGTCATGAAACGGTCTAAATCGTGGTTATCCAGAAATGTGGTCAGCAATCCAGCGTCTTCATAAAGGAAATCATGATAAAACAAAACGCCCATCTGTTCTGCTGTGTCGCCATTGATGACTCGCTGCAAAACATAGTGGAAGGGAAAATCAAAAAGCGAAGTGAATTTGCCTTCTTTTAAAATAGCACTGCATGTTCTCGCATTCCCATCCAGAAATTCCCCCAAAAGGAAAAAATTCTTGCCAGCATACTCTCTCAATGTCTGGTTATAATTTTTCCAAAAGCTTAAAGGAACATGGCGCACTGCATCCATCCGAAAGCCATCAGGCTGCAATTTGTCTATCCAATATTTAGCGATCTGGACTAAAAAGTCTTCCACTTCTTTATTTTCTTGAGCTAGATCAGGGAGTCCATGAACGCGGTGCTGCTCCACCTGCAAAGGATCATTCCAATCCTCGATATCAGGAGATGAATGAAACCAGGAAGGCTTTTGTGTCAAAAGAGGTGCATTGTAATCCACATGGTTGATGACCATGTCCAGAATCAAGTTTATACCATGCTTTTGGAGTTCTTTCTTGAATGTATCTAAAGTTTCAAAATTTCCAAAATGCTCATCCACCTGAAAAAAATCCTTTACCCAATAGCCATGGTATGCCCAATACTCAAAGAATTTGGTATCCCGATTGTCAAAAAGAGGAGAAAGCCATATTGTTGTGATTCCCAGATCTTTCAAATAGGGCAGCTTTTGTATCAGTCCCTGTATATCGCCACCATGAAAGGAATACAGGTCGTCTGTGTTGGTGTGAAAATCATTTTCTAAAGAACCATTGTGAAAACGGTCTAATAAAACGAAGTAGATTACTTGCTCTTTCCATTCTATTTTTTTTTGCTCTTGGCCTTGAAGCAAAGCAATAGACAAAAGAAAAAGTCCCAAAAAACACATTGCTTTTAGCATGCTTTCCCTTTCCAATGATTGTGTAAAAAAAGCTTGAAAAAACCATTGCTTTTAGCCTTGAACCATTCTATAAACCATTATATCAAAAAACAAACGTTTTGCCAGTCCATTTTTTTTATAGTAACATAGGAAATTTTGGGTATAATTTTTGGTCATCTAAAAGCGACAGCATAGAGAGAAATATCCCAATTATAAGAACACGAAAATGAGCATTTGATATGCCAACAAAAAAACACTTTTTTATGAAATATCAGAAGCAGTAGCTGAATCATTATTCTTTAATATATTATAACGCTTATTGACTTAGCTCCTAATTTTAAAATCACGAATGACACGAATAACACAAATGACACGAATTAAGGATGATCTATTCGCCCATTCGCAAAATTCGTGATAAAATATTTTTCTGATGTATACAGATTAGGAGCTAAATCCATAACCATTTATAGGCAAATGTTCAAAAGTTTATGTCCTAAAATTTAGGACACGAAGAATGCGAAGTAAAAAACACGAAGATCACGAAAAGAAATATACAAAACCATTTTTCTTCGTGTTCTTCGTGCTCTTTTGAACACTTACCTATTATTTCTCTGGCCTTATTCTTTTTCAAAAGTATCTGGCCTTATTCTTTTAAATTTTTTGAGGAAATAGTTTTATGATTAAGATACTTTGTTGCGGGAATCAATACGCATCTGATGATGGTGTGGGACACCATATTTATCAAATTTTATCTAACATAAAATTGCCAGAAGGCATACATTTATATTATCCTGGTTTAGCAGGACTCAATCTTTTAGACTACTTCGAATCAAACGCAATCATTATAATTGTAGATGCCATCCGATTGGGAAACCCTCTTGGTACTATAGTCAGATTCACAAAAGAAAATTTTCCATCCCTTTGGCAAACAGGTATTTCCTTACATTCATTAGGCATTATAGAAGCCATTAAAATCGGAGAAATTTTATTTCCCGAAAAAATGCCTGCCCAAATTGTTTTTTTTTGTATAGAAGGGAAACAATTTGAGGAATATAGCACAAATTTGAGCACTGAAGTCCAAGAAGCAATACCATCGTTTATAGAACAAATTATGAAAGAAATTCTAACTCGATAATATCACATTGGTTAGCTAAAGTGTAACATTGCTAAATTATTATATTGTTATTTATATCGAAATTTATTACAATACATGATCTTGAGTCTATTTCTCCACGCTATTCGATCACTCGTGTAATTCATAGTATTTTACGGTTTATCCGGGTTAGGAATATCAAAATGGACTTTAAAGGCAAATATGAAAAGGCAAAGATTGCTACAGCTGTTATCAATCCGAATGAAGAATATGAAATTTATTCGAGAAAAGCTTTAGAAGAGACTTATCAAGGAATAGAAAAAGACCATCAAATAAAAATCTCACAACAGGCTGAAATAATTTCACAACAGGCTGAAACAATCTCCAACCTCGAAAAAAAAACCTCACAACAGGCTGAAACAATCTCCGACCTCGAAAAAAAAACCTCACAACAGGCTGAAACAATCTCCGACCTCGAAAAAAAAACCTCACAACAGGCTGAAACAATCTCCAACCTCGAAAAAAAAACCTCACAGCAGGCTGAAACAGTCTCCAACCTCGAAAAAAAAACCTCACAGCAAAGTCCAAAAAACTTTGCTTATAATAAAACAGTTTTAGACCAAAATGAAAAAAATTTTGGTTGTGATAGTTGGGATAGTGAGAAAACAAACGAGCTTTTATCTAACAGCCATAGGGTTTATGTATTGGGATGTGACAGTAAATCCATAAAGCAATTTATAGATATTGGAGGATGTGGGAGAGCTAGCTCGAAGTTATTGAGGGAATATATAGTAGATAACAACCACATTTGGCTACATGGGCTAGAAATTACTATCCGAAATGGTATATTATATTCAAGCCAAAATAGTCAAATAAATGCTCACTTTTTTTCTTCTAAAAAAGCATTTGGGATTATTTTTTTATCTAACAACGAAAGAGTAGAAGAAATAGAAAAAATTTTAACACAATTAGCATGCCCTTTCTTGTTAATAAAAAAAGATGAATTGATAGAGATAATGGACAACGAAAACAAAGAGAAAATACAAACAATGCTATCTAATTTATTTATAAGATAACATAATTTGACAATGTCGCATTAAAAAGATTACAAGTTCTTTCGATTGAAATAAATGCTATTATCATAGCATTTTACGTCCACATACTAATGTAATTTGGAAAGCCAGATTTAGCAGCCTGTTTCCTCGATAAAAAAAAATGCAAACATTTTAAGCTGATGAAATATGACGTTCTAAAGCCTGAAAGATGATATTGCTAAAATGACTTTCTGTTATAATTTACAAATATCTATCTATATATAAAAATTACGGTGTAGTATTTTTTATCAAAGGAGTCAGTCAATGGATTCAACGCTCAGAGAACTTAGTAAAAAATTAGGAGCTATAGGTGCTGCTTTAATAAATTCTGATGACAGCCTCGCTATGGCAATATATTTTCCAAACACGAGGATTGTAGAAGATGAGATCATCTATATTACAGACTTGATGACAAGCCTTGGAAATACAATGGCCGAAAGGTTAAAACAAGGTACCATGAATCGAATTGCTATTGATACTCAGACAAGCAATATCGTTATGTATGCGGTAGACGAAAAAAATGTACTTTTAGTGATTACCCCAAAGACAGTAAAGCTTGGATTAATATTTTATGAAATGCAAGAATCAGCCAATATACTAAGAAGTATTTTAAAAAGAGGGCGCAATCCAATAGTTTCAGCAGGGAATAACCCAATATAATAAATTATATCATTTTTCACCTCAGAAGTTATTGGGTTATACTCTTAAAAAGATAAAGTTTTTATTTTTTTTAATATTTATTACCCAATGGCTTATATTTTTTAGGAAATCAAAAATGCAGAATCCAAGGAAGGAATTGCAAAAATCCATGCAATTTTTAGTTTCATTATTTCATGGCATGGAAAAAGCGGGGACAGTCGCCGACAGAATCTCTTATAGAGCAGGACAGAATTTAGGTAAAGAATATTCTATAGGAGCAAAAACAACTCAGGATTCTCTTGAAGCAATAGGAATTGTAAAAGATATTTTATATAAAAAAGGTTTTAAGTGGAATTTTGAAGCATGGAAGCAGGCAAACCAACCATCGTATATTGAAGAACGAGAACCAGGAAAAAAAATTATAAAACTTGTTTTTCGAGATTGTATGATCAGGCAATCCTTATTTGTCTATGGGCATGAGCAAAAAAAATCTCTTTGTCAGATCATGTATGGTTTTTTCTCTGGAGCCATGGAAAAAGTTTTAAACAAAAAATGTACTTTAGAAATTTTACATACAGGAGAAAACGCGTGTTTAAAAGCACTTATTTTAGAGGAAAGGTTTCGTCAGAATACAAAAATTTGTTTTGATGAAGGAGCCAATCATGACCCATCCTAGGTATTCTATTTCTACAGACTGGCTTTCTGGCTGTGGTGGTTGTGAGGTAGCTATTGTGGATTTGGATATAGAAGGAAAACTAGCTAAATTTTTGAATGACTATGATTTGGTGCGATGTCCTGTATTAATGGATACCAAAGAGTATCCAAAAGCCAATTTAGGTATTATTACTGGTGCCATTAGATCAAAGCATGATCGAGAGTCTGCTAAAGCCATGAGGGAAAGCTGTGATAAGTTAATAGCTTTTGGAACCTGTGCTGCTTATGGAGGGATAAGTGGTGCTGGCTATGTTCACAGCAAGGAGGAAATTTTGAATGCTGTTTTCCAGGGAAAGGAGAACATTCCCAAAGGTATCCCAGAGATGGAGCAAAGCCCAAAACCAGCAGATGAAGAAGTTAAAATCGATTTATATTTGCCTGGTTGTCCACCTCATCCTGCCTATATTTTTGATGCATTGAATAATCTTTTAAAAGAGCAACCTTCAACCTCTAGGCCCATGCCAGTATGCTCAACATGTCGGAGAATTATGAAAAAAACAGAAGTCAGTGTGTTGAAAAAATATCTGGATGGGACAGATGATGGAAAAACATGCTTACTTTCTCAAGGCTATCTGTGCCTGGGATCTTTAACAATGGACCGATGTAAGGCACCTTGCCCACAGCGGGGGATTCCCTGTATAGGTTGTGGAGGGCCTACGCTTCAAATTATTCTCGAACCTAATCGTGATTTGAGGACAGAACTAGCGGAAAGAATGTCAAGGTTGACAAATATGGAAAAAGAAAAAATAGTCCACGAAATTGAGGCTTCTGCTAAAACTCATTATGCCTATACTATGTCATCCCAAATGATCAATCGGAAACAGACATTTAACATAAAAAAATGGATTCAACAATAAAAAAGTAAGCAATGTAAAGGGGTTTTCCATGGAAATTAAAAAACTTACAAAACTTGATATTGTTACACGAATAGAAGGGAATGCAAAAGTTACGATTGCCTTAAATGATCAAGGTGAGGCAGAATATGCTACATTGCATGTCTTGGAGCTAAGAGGATTTGAAAAGATTATGGAGGGAATGGAAGCAGATAAAATGCCTTTGATTACCGCAAGGATATGTGGTATTTGCCCTGTTTCTCATCAACTCGCCTCTGTAAAAGCATTAGAGCATGCGTATGGTATAGAGCCACCAAAAGCAGCGAAAATGCTGCGAGAATTGATGACAATGGGGCAATGTATAAACTCTCATGGGCTACATTTAGTTGCGATTGGCGGCCCTGACTTCCTAATGGATGAACATACGACTCGGCTAGAAAGAAATATCAACGGGCTTTTGCGTATACGCCCAGATCTAGCCAAAAGAGGTTTAAGACTTAGAGCATTGGGACAAATAATTACGGAAGAAATTGGAGGCAGATCCATCCATCCTATTGCTGCTACTGTAGGTGGAATAAAATTTATCTGCACTACAGAACTAAGAGAAAAATTAAAAGAAATCTGTCAGGAAGCTTTTGATCTTGCTAAATTTTTGATAAAAGAAATCAAAGGGCCTATTTGTAAATTCATCGAGAATACTTCCGAAATCAAGATGGAAACATTGTATATGGGAACTGTAGACGAAGACGATGCCTTGAATCTGTACAATGGAAGATTAAAAGTTATTGATGCCAATGGAAAACCAGCCAATCTTGTCTCTCGTAGTGGTGAAACTAACTCATCAGGCTATTTGGATTGTAGCCAATATGATGATTATATCATCGAAAAAAATTTAAATGGTGTTTACATCGAAGACATAGAAAAATATTTAGGAAAAGACACAAAAGAAATATATGGAAGCTACATGAAAGGAACCTATTTAAGAACAACTAAAGGAGAGGAAATATATCGTGTTAATTCTTTAGCCAGACTAAATTGTGCTACAAAAATCAAAACTAAAGAAGCACAAAAAGAGTTTGAAGAGTTTAAAAATAATTATGGAAAACCATGCCATAAAACAGCTTTGTTCTACTATGCAAGGGCTATTGAACTATTATATGCATGTGAAAGGGCATTAGAGCTGATCCTTGATGATGCTATTATAGGCGATAATTTTATTCCAGTTGTCAATAGAACAGCAGGGCGTGGTGTTGGTCATGTCGAAGCTCCTCGCGGAACATTAATTCACGATTACAGGATTGGCGAAAATCAGACAATCGAAAAAGTAAATCTTCTTGTTGCCACTCAGCAAAACTATAGTGCGATCAATATGACAATGTTACAGGCATATAAAAAATTTCGAATAGACAACCTGTCTGATGAGCAAATAGGAGATAAAGTAGAGTCCTGCCTTCGTTGTTATGATCCCTGCTTATCGTGCGCTACTCATGCAGTTGGGAAGTCAGGATTAGAAATCTTCATTACAAAAGAGAATAGGCTAGTTCGCCATATAAGGTTATAATTATGGAAAAAATTAAAATAAAAATCGATGAAAAAAGATGCGTAGGGTGTTTTTTATGCGAAAATGAATGCCCTACTAAGGTCTTTGGAAAAAAAGTAACACAAGGGTGTGAAATATCGTCTGTTGTGAATGTCGATGATTGTATAGGATGCCTTTCCTGTGCTTATATTTGTCCATCAGGAGCAATCGAATTTTTTGATTTACACATTGTGCCTAATTTTTATCGTGAAATCGAAATCATTAACAAATTGGAGAAATTTTTATGAAAGGTTTATTATTTTGTAAAGAAGCACTAAACCTCAAGGACGAAGATTACGCAACAGCATTAAAAGAAGTATATTTTTTGTTAACTTTTTGGAATGATATTATTTCTAAGTATTTAAAGGGTAGTTCTAAAAAAATTTATAGTGAAGCGGGTAAAATCTATGCGCAACAGATGCCTACCCCTTTATGTTTAGAGCAAGCTGGCTTTGAAAAAGTGATGAAAGATATCCAAGATAATCTATCGGGAGGCTGGAATTTTTCGTGGGATTCTATTTCTGAAAATATTTGTACTATAAAATTTGAAGATTGTGTAATTCGTAAAATGATAATGCAAAATAAGGAAGAACAAAAGGAACAAGAAGAAAAGGTTTATTTGGAGCTATGCCAATGCTTTCATTCTCATTTTGATGCTATTGTTGCTAGATTTCTGGAGAAAGAGGTGAGTGGAAAAATACAATCAAGAAATATTTGCGGAGGGGACAATTGTTTTTGTACTATTCATATAGAGATTCGAGAAAAAAAATCCCTTGATAGGATGACCAGAGATGCCAGATAAAGTAGAAAATATTAGAGAAATTCTGAATCAGATCAGGGAAAAGAATCATCCTATCGTAAAGGAAGTGGTCTTGGTTTCTGAAGATGGTCTCAGCATCCATTCGACTTTTGAATATGAAAGAACAGAGTCTCTAGTTTCAATTTTGTCACAGTTGACATTTGAGCTTGCCAAACGTTTTATGCGAGATGCAAAGCACGAAGAAATAAGCCAGTTGCTTATTAGCTCCAATCGAAGTAAAATCTTCTTGAAACCAATAACTCCGAAGATTGTATTAACTATAATAATAGAGACTGAAGCCAAAGTCTACAAAATAAAATATATCAATTCTGCAATAGCTTCTATTAAAAAAATTTATAAAAAATATTCTGAAGTAAAAATCGGATAACTAAAGTTAGGAACAAAAATGAGCAACACTAATTTTTGTGATACAAAAGATGTCATTATTGTGTTAGATATAGAAGGTCTAATGGATAAAGAGAAAAAAATAAAAATTGAAATAGAAGAAATAGAAAAAGAAATTGAAAAATACGAAAAAAATAATATAAGCAAGGAAGAAGCAATAAAAGAGAAAAAAACGAAGAATAAAGCTAAAAATAAAATAGAATCTTACGATTTTTCAAGTTATAGCCTAAATCTAACAAAAAGTATGTATAGACCGCCAAAATCAAAAAATACTATGAAATATGAGACGGGAAAGGGTAATAAATGAACTCTGAGATTCTCAAACAATATCAAAAATACATCGAAAACAAAAAAAATTCAGAAGAAAAACTAGAAAATTTGAAAAAAAAACTAAAAACTTTGGTAGATAAATCCGAAAATCTCGATAAGACATTAAACGATATAGCACCAATAGAGCTACCAAAAATTTTAGATATTAAAATAGAAAATGTAGCTAAAGTGTTGGATTTTTTCGATTTTGAAAAAAATTTCCGAGAAACTCTTAAAGCCGGCGATTATGTAAAGATAATGGAATTTCAAGACCAAATTCACGAGCATCTTCATCTCTTGAGTAGCCTTAATTTATGGGATGATCTTATTGGCAACTTTTTTAATATTATCAAAATAAACGATAAATATTACTATATTATCCAAAAATTAGGCAAAGGTGGTTTTGGTCATGTCTATAAAGCTTTATTTCTTGATCCATCAAAAGATAAAAAGGAAAAATACGATATAGTCGCTATTAAACATGTTGAGTTTAGTCCTAAGCCATGGTTTTATTGGAATGGCTTTTTTGAGAAAGGCAAGGAAAATGTAATAGAAGTTTTGGAAAAAGAGCGGAATTTTAAATTAGGAAAAAGACCGTATATTGAAGATATACGAGAGAATTCATTAACAATATCTAGCACAGATGCTTCTATTTCTCTTACTTTGTTTCCTATGAAAGTAATCTTCAAGCAACCAAATTCGCTAAAAAAAATAATATTGTATGCAGACAGGAAACAAGGAAAATTTTATGTTAATGCGAGCAATAACAAAGAAAACTGTTTTTGTTGGGACGATGTAGCAGAGAAAAAGGAAGAACAGCAAAAATTGAGGTATTGTTTAAGAGAATCTTATCATCTAGACTTACCAGAAAACGCTACTTTCAAAAAGAATGCTAATAATTTAGAAATATTTGACGGATCGAACATTCTCTCTTTTTCATTGGATGCAATGGACGTTTGTTTGGAAATTAAAAAAACAGATACTGCCAAGGTATACAAAGAAGAGCTTGTCGCAAAAAAACAAGGAGATAAAATTGCTATATACAGGGACAAAATATTCCGTGAAATAAAAATCCTATCACAAATCTCTTCTGCACCTTCTTCCACTCAAAATGGAAATAATCTTATCGCTAATTTACTAGATCACCATGTCCTAGAAGGAGAAGAAGAAAGTAATATAATCTTAATCATAAAATATATTGACGGGGTAATTCTGGATAAAATAATAGAGGGCATCCATTCTGTAGCCATGGCTTTTGATATTGTAAAGAAAATTGCTTTAGCCTTAAAGTTTTTGGAAGGAGAAAAAATTATACACCAAGATATTAATCCAAAAAATCTCATAATCAGATTTATAAATCCTGACCAGACAATCAATGAATTAATAGCAGAATCTCAAACTAAATCTCAAACTGAAGAATCCGAAAATGCTCTAATGAAAAAATTTTTAGAACAACTTAAAAAAAATGACTATGAAATAGTTTTAATCGATTTTGGAATTGCAAAGAAAGCTCTACTGGATTTCACTTTAACTTTTCAAGTGGCTGGCACAAAAGACTATGTCGCTCCTGAACGAAAACAAAGCGATTCAGGTGACTTGCTCACAGGAAAAGTAGATATTTTTGCATTGGGGGTAATTTTCAATAATATGATAAAAAATTGTCAAAAAGATGATAAGGTTGTTCCCAGAGAATTAATACAATATATAGAAGAGAAACTATTAGCTACAGACCCAAACCAACGGCCAACACCCACAGAACTACTCAACCAAATAGAACAAGGATTTAAAAAGCCTGAAGAGGATACTATAGATCCAAATCAAAGACCAACAGCCACATCTCCCCCCAATAAAATAGATCAAGGATTTAAAAAGCCTACATTTGGTTCCTCTTTATTACGCTTTCTTCCTGGTTATAAAAAACATTAATCCCTTAGCAGTAAGGGATTATGTAAAATACAGCAACGCTTTGATAAAAATTTAACAGCTATGTATGACTGAAATAATTTTTTCCAATACTACAATAATTTCGTTTGCCTTTGGGCGTTGGGGCTGGTCAGGGTTTTGTTTGTCCCAGGTCAGCGAATTTTTCATAAGCTGGATAAAATTTTCTGCTAGATCTTCCAGTCTATGATCCTGTGATTCTCTTTTGATATTCCTTAATAAATTTTTCATATTATCACTTATCTGATCCATTTTTTTCCCTAAATTATTTATCTGAGAATTAGGATTTGTCTTGCATAGCTCTGTAAACTTAGGAGAGAATTTTTCCAGAAAAGAATCGCAAAATTTGGCTTTGAAATTTTGTAAATGTGCAAAATCAGCCTTACATTCAAGGATTTTATTCTTGTTCGAAAAGGGCAGAGTTCTACTATTGCTAAATAGTAAATACGCTACTATTCCCCATGACCATATATCGCTTGCTGTTGTAGCACTTGCCATGCCATTATCAATAATTTCAGGAGAAATATATTGAATGACTTCGCTCATAAAACCTACATTAGGCTCCATCATAGTTAATCCATCATTGTCTTCAAATTTGCAAAGAGAAAAATCTCCAAGCTTGATTTGCCCATTCACTCCTAAAAAAATGCTAAAGTGGTTAATATTGCGATGGACAATACCTTGAACATGAAGAGAATTGAGTGCTTTGGCTAAATCTAGTAGAATGATTATACTTTGGGTCATGGTTAGCTCTGTCTGTGAATCCAATATTTGCGCCAGCGCGATTCCAGGAAAATAGTTTGTAGTTAAAAGAGCATACTGTTTGTCTCTTGTGCTTCTTTCTCCTGATGCACAAACAGAAATAAAATAAGAGCTAGGATAGTCTCGTAAAATTCCATACCCTCTCTTAATTCGCTCTAACATCAAACCCCATTGGTTATTCGTAAAACCGCTAGGTCTTGGACATAAATATAAAACATGCACTCTACCACGAGAAAAATGGTAATAAAATTTTACAAAAACAGTCCCATAAATATATGCGATTTTATCGTATAGATTAGGATTGAGTTGAGGTCTGTTTCTTGTATCCCTATTATCTTTTAGTATACATTTTTGGCAACATGGTTTCAAGCACTGTCTTTTTTCTCCATATAAAAAGACGTGGACTCCCCATTCCAAATGTTCTAATTGCCATCTTTTCCCGCATTTATAGCATACAATTTCCTTTTTCTGATCTTGGATTAAGCAATTTAAAACCAAATCGCGAATTTTTTCACTGTTTCTTTTACGATGATCGTTGTCTTTGATTAGGTTTGCAAAAAAAGCTTCTATATTGAAACTTTTAAATTCTGAATCTTGCGTTGGCAGCCAGTCAATTTTAACTGGCTCTTTGATAGATGTAATGACAGTCATTTCATCACTCAGCTCTTGTAATGCTGCACGACCTTTTCTTTCTCTCCATTTTGATCTAAGCAATTTCCCTTTATCTATATCCTCCTGAACATAAATGCTGGCTTCCCCATCTAATGTGTCTACAGTAATTTTTTTAATTTGGCTTTCTGCGCTAGAGTTATTTATTAAATTTTGAATTCGTGTGATTAAATGAAGATAATTTTGACGTTGTGGATACATTTCTAATTGATAATAAAACTTAAATTCTTCATAAAGTTCTGCAGCAGAAGGACGGTTTCTTGGATCATAGTTTACACAATATAAAACTAATTCTTTGATATCCTGGCTACAGTTACAAGGAAAAGAAATGTTTTTAAGAATAAAATTTTCCTCTAGCTGTTCTCCAGAGAGCAATTCACAGCACAAAACACCAAGATTCCAAATATCAATAGCTTCGCTCAACTCACTTCCTGGCGGCTTTTGTATCTCAGGAGCCAGGTAAGGTGGAATGCCTCGTTTGGGAGACAAGTAATATTTGCTCTTTCCCTCATGATTTGTAGCTAAATTATCAATATCTATTTTTTTGCTCATACCAAAATCAATTACACTTGCTTTTTTTGTTCCTAAAATATCAATGATAATATTTCGTGGATGAATGTCTAAATGAAGAAACTTATGAAGATGGATGGTTTTGATTGCTTCGGTAACTTGTTTCAATATTTTGATTTTTTCAGAAAAGCTACAGTTTTTGATTTTATCAAAACACTTGTCTAATGTAACACCAGGAATGTATTCTAATTGAATAATCACATCTATTTTATCATCCATTTTGTCATAAATTCTCGGAATGTTGTCATGAAAAATTTTTCCTATCTCTTTTTCTCTTTTGGCGGCTGTTGCTACGTCTAAAGATACCAGCTTTAAAATGCCAGACACACGGGACCGCTCCATCAATTTAAGGCATACAAATCTGGCATTCTTTTTTTCAAAAGCCAAAAAAACGTAGGCAGACACTCCACTACCAACCAAGCCACAAAGCTCAATATCGAACTCTTTTTTTTCTTCAAATTCTTCGGATTCTTCAAATTCTTCAAATTCTACAGAATCTTTTGGTTTTTCCTTTATTTCCTTGCTGCTTACAATATAGCCTTGCAACTTTTCTAGTTTATCTTTTGGTATACTTTCTATTGGTAATAAATATGGGCTGTATTGTTCGCAATATTGATCAATTTTGTTTACTATTTCCTCTAATCTTTCTTTTGTTTCGTCACTACAGCCTTGATTTTTAATAAATTTTTTCCACTCTTCAAAATTTACTCTTTTGTTTTTGTTTATAAAATCCACTTTTTTCTCCTAATCCAGCAACTGAGTTTCTTCTCTATTTTCCATCTCTACAAACAATTCTAAAGCACTATAATATCTTTCTTCTACTTTTTTTGCTATCATTTTCATAATTTGTTGGCAGATATGCTGAGGAATAGATGGATTTATTTTACGCGGATTGGGAGTTTCTGAAACAATAATTTTTGATACTATTTCAAATACAGTATTCCCCTGAAAAGGCAACTGGCCTGTAAGCATTTGGTAATAAATAACTCCAAGAGAATAAATATCGCTTCGATGTCCCCACTGTCCATCGAATCTTTCAGGAGCCATATAAGCATAAGTGCCTATATATTCATTGGTTTTTGTAATGCCAGGGAATGTTGTAGGATAAGAAAGACCAAAGTCAATAATTTTAAGCTCAATCTTAGAGAAATCCGTTTCACTTAAATCAAAAATATCTTTTCCTTTGTCAGAAGAATAAATCATGATATTTCTAGGTGTCAGATCGCGATGGACAATTCCCATTCGCTCAAGATACACTAGAGCAGATACAAGTTTCTTTGTTATCTGAGTAGCCAATTGACAGCAAAGATGGGGAGTTTTTATATTTATAATACTTTGGGCTAAAGACGAATCTATCCTAAAGTTTTTCTGGTTCATTTGGATGCTTTGCAACAAACTGGGGTTCACTGACTTCGGCTGCTTTAGAATAGAGCGAAGTTTATTTCTTATAAAAAGATTTTCTAAAGTTTCACCTTCGATATATTCCAGAATGAGATATGAAAAGTATCTATATTGAACATAATCAATTGCTCTTAATATATGGGGGTCATCCAGATACAGGAGGACATTCGTTTCTGAAACAAAGCGCAAGCAATTCTCTAAAAAAACTGCCTCAGTGTATTTGGGCAGCATTTTTACTGCTACGAAAGAATCCCCAGGAGTACAAATTGCTTTATATATTAACCCCATTCCGCCTGCCCCAATTTTTTCTTGAATTGTATATTTAACACCATCGCTTCCAGGTAGTTGTGCACCGGGATGTATATCTTGCCTGTTGTCAGGGTCAATATCTCGGCCTTGAAAAACCGATAGCAATATTTTTGTGTTTTCCAGCTCTTCTTGGTTTTTCTTAATCTGCTCCTCTTTTGTTTCCAAAATAGTGCGAAGGCTCTGAATTTGTTTATAGTTTTCTTCTAAAGCTTTTTCTAATTTTTCATATTCTATATGATTCGCTTCGCTAAATTTTAATTCTGTTTCAAATGTGGAAATTTTTTCCTGATATTCTTTTATTCTTTTTTCCATACTGCAAAAAATATTGGAGAGGCTGTGGTGTTCTGCGATAAGTTTTTCGTATTCTTTTCCCTTTTCTTTTAGGGTACAAAGCTCTCTTTCCAAAAAATCATTCTTTGACTTTAGTTGCCGAAATTCGCTAACCCATCGGTTCTCTGCCTCCCGACGCTCTTCTTGAATTTTTTTTGTGATTTCCTGCACAAGAAGAGTAATTTTTGGCTGTGGAGATTGCAATCCAGCAAAAGGCATTTTTTTCACATCTCGAAGTAAATTTAGATAATTTTGATTCTGAATCAATGCATCCAGGTCTCTTTTTACCTCTGCAATACTTTGGTAGCGTTTTTTCTTATCTATATGCAAACATTTTTCAATAATCTTGCTAGTTTCTATCAATAAAGGATGCAAATCTATTAATTCCAATCTTTCGATTAGAGAGAGCATCTTTTCTCTGGATGGAAGCTTATCGATTTTAAGATCTTCTTTCAACTTTGTATAATCTTCCATAAAAGTATTATCAGCATTATGGAATGACTCTAACCTTTGTATAAAAACTAAAAGCTTTTCTTTGCTTGGAAACTGATTGTTTTGCAATCCTTCTTTGATGCTTTGATATTTGTTACTTAAGGCTAAATTACCTTGATTGTTGTCTATTGATTCTAGCCTTTTAACAATAATACTAAATAGATTTTTTTTCTTATATTTATCTACATCTTTCCTAAGTTCTTCTTTAAGCTTTTGGTACATTTCCAAAATTGTATATATAGGTTTTTGTGCATTAGCATATTTTTCATAGATAGTAAAAAAACCATCATTGAAAAAATTATCGTCTTTTAGCTGATCTTCCAGCATATTGTAGTTATAAGGAGGAAATAAAAGGAGACATGCATAAAAAACAGCACCAAAGGAATATATATCTCCTTGATAGTCAAAAATACTTTTTTCCTTGAAAAACTCAGGAGGCATATATTTTAAAGTTTTTGCAGGCAATCTTCTTCGCAAAGAACCGAATGTAAGCGATTGCGGTTGGTATTCTTCTTCTTGAATATCATAAACATCAAATAAAAGCTTTGAATATCCAAAGCCAACAAGATGTAGAGTGCTATTGTTTTCTCCTAGAATAATATTAGAAGGCTCAATACCTCTGTGCAAAGTTTTATTAGTATGAAGATATTCTAGAATTTCTGCAAGCTTTTTCATTGATTCCAAAGTTTCCAAAAAACCGAAGGATTTAAGATAAGCTTTATTCGGGTCTAGGGTCTGCATTAAAGTGCGTCCCTGGATGTATTCCATAATCACAAAAGGAACGCGAGGGGCAACGGCATCTGTTGGCACTTGGGGGATTATGCGGGGAATTCCAGGATGGCCGTTGAGTAATTTCATTGCCTGGCTCATTCTTTGGCAAATATCTATATAACTAGCCCCTCGACTGTTTACCCAGATAGACTGGCATGGCCCCTTAATAATTACTTCAATTCCTTTAATTTTATTATGTTCCGCTTTAAATAATGTATACAATCCTCCCTCACTTACAGGGAAAGACTGTAAAATTTTATAATCTTTTAGTAAATTATTATATAAAAGTTCATCATCTGTAAAAAAACAAGTGACATTTTCTGGCTGAAATTCAACCATAGGGTTAGAATCATAAGATATTAGTATTTTCTCAAATTCACATTCTATTTCGTTAATATCCCCCGCTTTCTGGAAAGATTTAAGTTTATTAATGGGAAAAATAATATCTTTGCTACAAGAAGTAGTAAATTCAATAGGATTATCTTCCGAATTGGTTTGTCGATAAATAATTTTAACATTTTCTGGCGATTCAGTATGATTCATGATTCCTAGTTCATTTTCCTGGCTGATCTGAAAGGAAGCTATCAATAACTGCTTGCCAATTTTTGGATCATTAAGACTAAAAACAATATCATTTCTTCTTATAGCTGTTGTTTTATTCAAAGTTATTTCTAGTATTCTATTACTCTCTAAAACAATATTTTCTATAGTCTTTTGCTGTTGGCTGGATTGTTCATACTTCAAATTGAAAGTAATGCGCATATAAAAACCTCTTTCTATAGATTAATTTGACAATGTTAATTTAACATTGTCAAATTAGAAACAAGCTTTCAAAGAATAAGACAAATAATAACTACGCCTATCTTTCTACAAATCTCTTAAACCTGTTGCAACGCCTATTTTTTTAGAATCTTTTTGATGTAATCCCTGACTTCAGATGCCATTGTGATTTCCATGAAGCCTTCGTATTCGAGATCCAGTAATTGTTGCTCGGTTACAGGCTTTCCGAGTTTGTTGTCTTCTCCGCCACAGAGGACGCGGGCTGCCAGGATGGCGCATCTGGTGTTGTGCGCAGGGTGCATCACAGGATACCAGTCTTGCATACAGCCAAGCTCAGCGATGGTCTTGAACTTGAGAAAGCCTTCCTTGCCTGGTAGATTGAAAATGAAAGGCGATGGAGGAGTAAAGCCTTGCATGAGCATGGATTGGGCGACCTCTTTGGCTCTCTTTAAGACGTATGGCTGGCCTAGTCCCTGGGCAGGAACAATTACGTCCTGCTCGTTGAGGAATCCCATTTCTCTGGCATGATAGGCATCCCGCGATGTTTTAATCCAGGAATATCTGTTCCAGACATCCATCAAATGTTCCACCAGAACGGTAACAGTCATGTCAGACCCCCAGAGATAATAATGAAGCAGTCCTTTCTCCAAATGCCTGGCCATTCTCATGAGCCCGCCCCAGGCAGGAATCACTCCAACATTCAGCTCTGTTTGTCCCATGTTGAGATTGGCATTGGCTACCCTTCGGTTGCATGCGAGAGCCAGTTCACTACTGCCTCCAAGACAATATCCCTGGATGGCGGCTACTGTGGGGCAGTCGGAATATTCGAGTCTTTGCATGAATTCCTGTCCATTTTTGACAAGATTGCGGATTGTTTCCTTGTCTCCTGTTTCCGAAGCTTTAAAAAGCAAAGAAAGATTAGCACCTAATCCAAAATGAGGGCCAGTGTTTCCTATTACTACTGCTGCCTGATGCTTCTCTGCCCAATCTATTGCTTTATGGCCTGCTTCTATGACACCCATATTGATGGAATTGCCTTTTGATGTAACCACGAGCAAGCTTGATGGGCCTTTGCTGTCCGAGATGTCGAGTACCATGGCATCTTCGTTGGCGAAAATCTTTTTGTCGCCTGATTTTTTAATGATCTCAGGATAGATTCCGCCTTCTACCACAGGCATCTCTTCCATGTTTTTTTGGGCATAAGAGTAGAAAGTGTTTTTTGGCTGTCCGTAAAGACTGTCGCCCTTTTTGACGAGAGTGGTGAACCAGTCAGGCAGCATGTCACTGCATCCTGCCTCTTCCATACCCTTAACGCATCTCGATAGTCCTAAATACTGCGCTCTTTCGAAAATGCCCATCGGCCAGTTGAACCCGTGTTTCAGGGCGATATCAATGTCGATGATTCTGTCGCAAATTTCTCCCACCATCCGCAGGCTATAAGCCAGCGTGGTAAAGAAGAAATCCCTGGCAAAGAGGGCAGCAGGGTCTGTGTATTCTGGCGAAAGTAGGATTTCCATTTTTTTCAACTCTTTGGTTTTGTCATCCATGGCTAGTTCCAAAGAAGGATGTTTGGAAAGCTGCGCTGGAATATATTCCCTTTTGTCAAAATCAAACATCATTTTTTTTCGGTTGATCATTCCCAGAAATCCTGATTCGCTCTTGCCCTTGCGTCCGATAAAGCCTTTATCCAGAAGAGTGCGAACCTGTGGAAATTGAGGATTCCACCATTCGCGGCGAGGGTCGTTCGGCGCTCTGTTGTAGACATTGGCACTCACAGGCTCAGCCAGTTGCAAACCAACGATATCCCATGTTTTTAAAGGCTCCCAGCCTACAGTGCATAGACAGGTTCTGTCAATGTCCAGAATGTTTAGTCCCTGGGTGTTCAGCCTGAACGGCAAAAAAAGGCAGAGGCCGCCAATACGGTTGCCAACAAAATTGGGAGTGTCTTTTACTTTGATTACGGTCTTGCCAAGCATAATTTCAGCGAAGCGATAGAATGACTGAAAGATTTCAGGATCAGTTCCTTCTACAGGGCAGATTTCCAAAAGACCTAAGAACTTGACTGGATTGAAGAAATGGGATAGGCCGTAATTCTTGCGAAATTTTTCGGACTGTTTTTGCGCCATGGAATTGATTCCAATGCCCGAAGTGTTGGTCGTAACCACGCATCCTGGCTTTTGGTAGGCGGCGATGGTCTGGTTGATTTCATCTTTCACTTTTTCATTCTCATAGACAGCCTCTACTATCCAATCCACTTCAGAAAGAAGATGATGATTGGCAGGAACATTGTCTACAGGCGTAACCCGACGAAGCCCAGTGTAAGTGCATAAGCCATCTTTAACCGCAGAGGCAAGCGATTTCTGGGCAACGCCTGGTAGATCGAACAGGTAAACGGTAAAGCCTTTGTCTCCTAGGTCGCACGCAATCTGTTTTCCCATAGCACCTGCGCCCAATACCGCTACTTTTTTTGGCATGAAAGCTACCATAGGTTTTCTCCTTCGCAACTGTCTTGGTTAAAGAATTTTGTTTTCAAATCCAACACCTCCGCCCTGGCCTTCCCCAACGCACGCGCCAGCATAACCGTATTGTTCTTTGAACCTGGCCAAAAGATGGAGCAGTGTCACGGCGAGACGCACTCCTGTAGCACCAAGGGGATGACCAATAGGAGTAGTAGCTCCGCCAGCCACATTGATGAATGTGTCAGGAATATTGTATTTTTTCATCAATGCCAGCGGCACAGAGGCAAAAGCTGTGTTGAGTTCCAATTTCTTATATTTTTCCAAAAATTTTTCAACCAGAAATTGGTTGCCATGGAAATAACCAGTCAGCTTCAGGTAGTTTTCAAAGGCTGCGATCAAACCTTCGCCCATGAATTTAGGATCTACAGTGCCGATAGCACCGCCAACCAGCCTGGCCATTGGTGTCCATCCATACTTTTCCAATGCAGCACTATTGCACAAAATGATGGTAGCCGAACCATCCGACATCTGGCTGCTTGTGAACTGGTTCAACTTTCCGCCTTTTCGGTGCGAGCGGAAAAAATACTTCTTTTTAGCCGCAATGATTTCTTCGGTCAGTTCCTCTGGCAAAGCATCCTGGTCAATGGTTTTGCCATTCACTTCAACAGGCACGATTTCATCTTTGAACCAGCCTTCCTGACAGGCTTTGCGCATGCGGCGGTTTTCGAGAATAGCCAGTCTGTTGCATTCTTCTTCGCTGATGTTGAAACGATCTGCTGTCATCTCTGCTGTGTAGCCCATTGCCATAGCTTCGATGCCTAGCATTTCCATCGCATCACCAGAGTAATCTCGTTCGAAGATTTTATTTAGCCTGCACTCGGACATTTTTTCCGAGCCAACTACGGCAATAACAACAGGTTGTTTCGAATCATAAACAATGCCTCCGCTTATCATGTTGGCAGCATCCATAATTCCTCTTAAACCTGACATGCAGAGTTGGTTGACAAGATTGCCCCAGGCTTTGTTCCATCCCAATTTATTGGCGATAGTTCTGCCTGTAAAATTCTGTGCGCCTGTTGGGTTGGCACAGGTTAGGATAACACCTGTCATCATGTCGGGATTGAAGCCTGCAAGCTTTTTGGCTACGCCTGCTGCGCACTGGGATGCCAGCTCTAAGGGCGAGAGGTTGTGGTAAACGCCTTCTTGAAAACCAAACCCCTTTTCTGGATCTGGCATGCGAGAGCAAGACTGGATTGCCAGACGGCCTGCGCCACCTTTAGGGACAAAAACTTCTAGGGACATGCCTTTCTCCTTAAAAAATAAAAAAAATTTTGCTTAGCGATGAGAATTAAATAACTTCCCCATTTTTAATTGAATACAAGACAGCTTGTTATGTAAATTTTACTTCTGTGTATCCCTAAATTAAAGGGAA